>JAWXBP010000371.1 GCA_034440135.1 Planctomycetia bacterium | reverse complement strand
CCTGCTGTGCCAATCACCTCGGATTGACCGATGTACATGTCGCCGGTAACATGCTGGATTCCCCGGATTCCGAACGGTCCGGTCGGGGGGCGGCCCTTCTGGGGCTGAAAACAGGCCGAAATTCTTACTGTGAACGCCGGACGCCCTCCCTTTGTCTATTGGGGTTGGGACCTTGCCGGTGTGCCAAGGAGTGTGTTTGTGTCGAGTGTTTTGGTGCAGGATTTGATCGAAGCTGGCGTGCACTTCGGCCACCGGGCCAGCCGCTGGAACCCCAAAATGCGGCCCTATATCTACGGGCGCCGCAACCTGATTCACATCATCGACGTCCGCGAGACCATCCGCGGCCTGATCCGCGCGAAGAAGTATCTCGCGCAAGTCGCCGCGTCGGGCAGCAACGTACTGTTCGTCGGCTCCAAGCGTCAGGCTTCGGAAGCGATCGAGCGGGAAGGCATTCGCTGTGGCATGCCGTACGTGAATGACCGCTGGCTCGGCGGCACGCTGACGAACTTCCGCACGATCCGCAGCCGTCTGACGCGTCTAGAAGAGCTGGAAAAGCTGATCAACGGCGAGGAATTTGCCGCGTACTCGAAGAAGGCCCAATCGGCCCTGAAGCGCGAGTACCGGAAGATGTACCGCAACCTGAACGGCATCCGCACCATGAGCCGGCTGCCGGAGTGTCTGGTGATCTTCGATCCGAAAAAGGAACGCAACGCCGTCCGCGAAGCTCAGAAAATGGGCATCACGACGATGGCCCTGATCGATACCGATTGCGATCCCGACCAGGTCGACCTGCCGATTCCGGGCAACGACGATAGCATCCGTTCCATTGAGTTGATTTCCAAGCAACTGGCCGACGCCATCATCGAAGGCCGGGGAACCGGCGGGCTGGGCCGCATGGAAACGACCGACAAGGATGCGCAGGTCTACGTCGGCTAACGTCCGAGCCGCTGCCAGGCCAATAACTTTCGGCCGCAGGCCGACGGCCCTGCCGGAAGATGTATTCAAGACGGAGCCCGATCGGGTATTCTCGGTCGAGTTTCCGGCTTGAAGCGGCGTCCAAGACGCGGCCGCCGCCTTCCGGCATCGATAGGCCGCAAAAAACTGCGCGACGATGCGCGATCGTTTTGGCAAATTCACGAACACAATCGCCAGCGAACAGATACGCAAGAACGGGAGAACTTGAACATGGCCGAAATCACCGCCGCTGCCGTGATGGCGCTCCGGGAAAAGACCGGGCTGCCGATGATGGAATGCAAGAAGGCTTTGACGGAGTCCGGCGGAGACCAAGACGCCGCCGTCGAGCAACTGCGTAAGCAAGGAATTAAGACCGCGGAGTCGCGTGTGGGGCGCGAAACCACGGAAGGTCGCATCGCCATTCACACGGACCTTGCCAAGAAGGTCGGCGCGATGGTCGAAGTGCTCTGTGAGAGCGCCCCAGTGGCCGGCGGTCCGGACCTCACCGACTTCGCGAACGCCTGCGCCAAGCAACTCGCGCTGGGCCCCGGCGCCAAGACAGCCGAGGAACTGCTCAAGCAGCCGTCGCCCAGCAAGTCTGAGATGACGCTCCAGCAGCAATTGGATGACATCATCAATCGTATCCGCGAAGCCATCAAGCTGGGCCGCGTGGTCCGCATCGACGGCACGTGTGGCGGTTATGTCCATCACAATGCCAAGGTGGCGGTGCTGTTGCAAGTTGAGGGCGGCACTGCCGAGCTCGCCAAGGACGTCAGCATGCACGTCGCGGCGATGCGCCCGTCGTCGGTTTCCAAGGAAGACTTGGACGCCACGCTGGTTGCCAAGGAGCGGGAGATTTTGCTCGAAGCCGCCCGCAAGGAAGGCAAGCCGGAGAACATCCTGGAAAAGATGGTCGAAGGCCGGATGAAGAATTTCTTCGCCGAGAAGGTGTTGATGGAACAACCGTTCGTGAAGGACGAAAAGCAGTCCGTTGGCGCCTACATCAAGGCCAGCGGCATGAAGCTCGTCCGGTTCGTGCATTGGGATTTGGCGAAGGGCTAGATTCGTAGCGTCTTCTGTAGCCGGCCACTGTGAGGCCGGTTGCCTGGGACGACGATGAGGATCTCGGACCGAGGTCACAGACCTCGGCTACAGCAGGCAGTCAGCGCGAGATGAGTACCCATGGCCGATGACGGATCAGGTCGCAGCGCGTCGCAGTATCGCCGCGTGGTGTTGAAGCTTTCCGGCGAGAGCTTCGTCCACGCGGGCGAGCGCGGCATCAGCATGACAGAAGTCCGGCACATCGCCGAACAGACGGTGCAGGCCGCGCAGTACGGCGCGGAAATCGCTATCGTGATCGGCGGCGGCAACATTCTGCGCGGTGCGCAGTTCACCGCCGGCAACACGGGGATCCAGGAAGCCACGGCCCATTACATGGGTATGCTGGCCACCGTGATCAACGGCCTGGCGTTGCAAGACGCACTGGAATCGCTCGGTGCGCAAACGCGATTGCTCACGGCGATCAAGATGGATGGCGTGGCGGAGCCCTATATTCGCCGCCGGGCGCGGCGTCACCTGGAAAAGGGACGCATCGTGATCCTCGCCGCCGGCACCGGAAGTCCGTTCGTGACGACCGACACGGCCGCCGCGCAAAGGGCGCTGGAATTGGAAGCGCAAGTGCTCTTGAAGGCCACGCGCGTCGATGGCGTATATAGCGACGATCCGGAGAAGAATCCGCATGCGGTGCTGTACAAAGAGTTGAACTATCACATGGTCCGCGAGCAAAACCTGCGCGTGATGGATCCCACGGCCATTACGCAATGCATGGAACACGACATGCCCATCCTGGTCTTTAATTACAAGAAAACCGGCAACATCGTCCGCGCTGTGCGCGGCGAAACCGTCGGCACGTTGATTTCCAGCGCCGTGCCAGCGAACGTGGGCTAGAAGGAAGTTGGAACTCGGAACGCTGAACTCGGAAATACATGAGTTCTAGAGCGATCGGTCATCAGCCTAGTTGAGATTTACGCCATGCCAGTCGACGATATTCTCCTGGACGTTGAAGAGCGGATGGAAAAGGCGGCCGACGTGCTGAAGCACGCCTTGTCCGGAATTCGCACCGGCCGCGCCAACCCGGGCCTGGTCGATTCGCTCCGCGTCGAAGTCTACGGTTCGCCGACGCCGATCAAGCAACTCGCGTCGGTCGGCGCGCCCGAGCCGACGCAGATCGTCATCCGGCCGTTCGATCCCGGCACGATCAAAGACATCGAAAAAGCGATCCTGGCCAGCGGGCTTGGCTTCACGCCGCAAAACGACGGGCGACTGATTCGCCTGAACATCCCGCCGTTGTCGACCGAGGTTCGCAAGAAGCTCGTCACGCGCATCAAGGAACTCACCGAGGAATCCAAGGTCGCCATTCGCAATGTCCGTCGCGACGGCAACAAGGCCGCCGAAGCGGAGCAAAAAGACAAAGTGATGAGCGAGGACGATTGCGATCGCACCAAGGAAGAAGTGCAGGAGCTGACGAAGAAGTTCGAGCAACGCGCTACCGATCTCGCCCGGGCCAAGGAAGCCGAGGTCATGGAGGATTAGCGCTTCGCAATGCCTAAATCATTGGGTTCCGTTTGACGGGTGCCTGGGGCAGGGGCAGTGAATTCGCCGTCACCATGGTCCAGCTCTCTGGGGCTTCATTAGATTTGTCAACAACACGACACGATGCCCCAGCTATTTCGACTTGGCTACATGTTTTGTTTGCCTCAGCCCCAGGCACCCACGTCGCACTCATAGCCCGAAGACTATCGTGTGATTTAGTACCGGGCCCGTGCTGCTGGCCTTGCCTCGACGATCCGGGGATCTCGACTTGACGCAATCCAGTGGCGCTTCTCAGTTGAACATCGGCCTGATCGGCGCGGGCATGATTGCGCGCGATCAACATTTCCCGGCTTGGAAGCGGATTCCTTTCACGCGCGTGCTAGCCGTGGCCGATGCATCCGCGGACGCTCTCGTGCATTTTGGCGAAGAGCAAGTTCCACTCCGCTTTACTGACTATCGTGAGTTGCTGTCCGACGAGCGAATCGACGTCGTCGATATCTGCGCTCCAAGCGGATTGCACGCCGAAGTGGCGATCGCGTCGCTGGAGGCCGGCAAGCATGTGCTCGTGGAAAAGCCGATGGCCACGAATCGCGCCGATGCTTTCGCGATGCTCACAGCCGCGCGTCGCACCGGCCGCAAGTTGATGGTTGCGCAACACCTGCGGTTCGGCCCGTCGATGTTGCAACTGCGACAATACCTCGAACGCCATCCGCTCGGCGATGTCTATTACGCCCGCGGGCAATGGCTGCGCCGCCGGCGGCTGCCCGCGCGACCGGGTTTCACCCGGCGACACTTGAGCGGCGGGGGAGCGATCTACGATCTCGGCATCCACATGTTCGACCTGACCTGGTGGATGATGGGCTGCCCTCGGCCCGTCTCCGTCACCGGAGGCATGTACGACCATCTCTCGCGACGCGCCGATTTGGGCAGCGAGTGGGGCCAATGGAACCACGAGGAAGTGGAAGTCGACGATTTCGCCGCCGGCATGGTCCGCTTCGAGAACGGCGCGTTACTCTCGCTGGAAGTCAGTTGGCTGGGCTTCCAAAAAGAGGCCGAATTCTGGCGGATGCACCTGTTCGGCAAGGAGCGCGGCCTGGCTTGGCCAGACGTGGTCATCAGCGGCGAAACCGACCGCATCCCCTGGGACGTGGAATTGGGCGAACCCGCCGGCGAGAAAGCGCATCATGAAGTGATCCGGCAATTCGCCCAGTCGGTATACGACGACGCCCCGGTGCCGGTTCCACCGGAACAATCGGCAACGGCGATCGCGGTGCTGGACGCCCTGGCGGAATCGCACCGCGCTGGCCGCGAACAAGTGATCGAAACTGTGCAATTTGGCTAGTTTCCAAAACGAGTGTTCCGACACAGTTTCGCGTCCGACCCGTTTTGACAACAACCGATTCGAGTCTTACAATTCGGGGCTTGCCAGCGACCGGTGAGCCGACGGCTTTTCTGGAGAAGGCAGCAAGAAGTGATCTGGGGCGGTAGCTCAGTTGGGAGAGCGCTGCGTTCGCAATGCAGAGGTCGAGGGTTCGACTCCCTTCCGCTCCACCTTCCAAGGCTCGTTGACAATGCTTGTCAACGGGCCTTTTTCATTGACGTAGCAAGACGTTACGTCGATGACGCTCGATTGGAACGCGAGACCGGCATCAACTGCCCTTTTGAAAAGATTTGCCACATCTTGCCTAGTCGAGTCAGTTTCTGGGGCACGTATTGGGGCATGTGCCAAATGACGCTCAAAAGCGCTGATCGAAACTCGTTGCGGTTCTCAGCGGACATTCCTGCTGTCGCTTGATCGTCCAGCCAGTTGTCAAACTTGACGGCGTCCAAGTCGATCAGTCGCGTGAAGCCGCATTCTTTGAGGTCGAGAGCCTCGTGAATCTGTGAGTTCGACTCTCACTCCGGTTACTTAACGAGGCTGCACGGTCCCATGGGATTCCTAGCTGCGTTTTGAAGGCAATCTCCGATTGCTCGTGAACCAATTGCCGTCTTGGTTGGTCTAGACGTGATTGCCGTGTCGAGCGCTGCATGGCGCATCGTCCGGTTGGACGTTAACTACTTTCGCGTAGCGATTGATGCAAATGTTGAATCGACGAACATTAGACGAATTCACATGGATACCCGATTGCAAGAAAATGAAGGCACATCCGTCGCCGCCTTGGTGGCGCCCGAAGACTTGCGTCGCGGTGATTTCGTCACCGTATTGAGCGAGATTGTTGAGTTGCCGTCGTTCCTCTGGTGCGAAATGCTGGCGACGGACCGGAGCGAGTTGGTGCGATTGCGCCGCCTCCCCACGGACGACCGCGCGCCGATGAAGGTTAAGGCGATCTGCCTGCCGTTCATTTTCGTCAAGCTGCCGAAAGGACAATTCCGGACGATCGACATACGCTTGACCAGTCTGGTGCGATTGGAAAAGAACTATGCCAGGACGGTCTGGAAGACGCTCAAGCCGCCGGCGACCAAGCGACGCACTACCTGCTAGCTGCCTCCTGAACGTTGCAGCGCGATGATTCCCGTGCGACGCCCTGTCACGCCAGTGAAGCAAACATTTGGGCTGCTGGTCCAACGGGACGACATCTGGCCTGCAACCAGAACATCGGGGTTCGACTCCCCGGCGGTCCAGTGAAATAGAAGGAAGACTCGTCCTCGGAGTGTGCCGGATTTCGCACGCGACTCTGCGAAGGTCGTAGACCAGGTTCGATTCCTGGCGAGGACAATCGAAATAATGACGCTGAAGCCAGTCGGCGAGGCGACCGCCTGCAGAGCGGTTCAGATGTGGGTTCGACTCCCACCGGCGTCTTGCACAAGTTCGACGGATTCGATCCTATTGGAGCTACGCACGTTGCGGCCAATTGGCGTTGTGGAACGGAGCAGAAGCGCATGGACAATCAAGAGCGACAGTTTTGGATTGATGAGCGCATCGAGTTGTATCAGCCATTCTTCGACAACGACTGGGCTGGTCGAACGATGCAGGCGAGCAGTCACACGCGATTCCGAGGTCCCGTTTTCGACCTAGTCCGCAATTGGCAGGCGGCGTCGCATGCTCATGCACTTCCCTGGATCATGGCGAAATGCCTCGAAACTACAAAGTCAAGCATACTCGAGGACGCGGTGCCAAGCTCCATTGCAACAATTGGTGCAATCCGGGGAGTGCTAGTCGAAAAACTTCGCTCAAAAGGTGAAAACGTGCGCCCAACGCTCGAAAGGCGGCTTCATTCATGTGTGACGGAAATTGACCAAGAGGCACAGCGCTCCTTGCAAAGCGCACGCGAATACACGCTCGCGACGACGCCTACTTTTTGGAGTGCATTTGTCGCCGAGCGGCCCTTTGCGGTCACGCTATGGAGCATTGAGCGAATGTGCTACGGATCCCTTTACTACACCTACGAGTGGTTCCTTACCGAATGTCTTCGCATCGCACTGCAGAAAAGCGATTACCGTGCCCGTGGACAGAAAGAAGTTGCAGCTGACATGAAGTCGGCCTTTGGCGGTGCAATTTGCGAGAGTTGTTGGAATTGTCACGAAGTGTCAATCGCGCGGTTAGTACGCCATGCGCTAGCTCACAATAGTGGTCGCGTTACCAAGGAGTTGCGAGGCTGCAAACACGGGTTTCGCGTCTCAAGCAATGAAATTCAGGTGATGGCTGAGCATAAGCACAGTCTATTCCAAACGCTCAAAGCAAAGATCGACGAGCTCTTGAGTTGCGCTGTGTTGCTCGAATCGTTTCAGAACTCTGAGCCAGATTCGAACTGAATCAGGTCATCCTGTGTCACGTTAGTGGTTTGTTGCAACCGGGCCAGCGGCGCGCGGCGGTCCTGATTGACGGATTTCCGCAAGCGCGTTCCGTGACTGGGTTATGACGAAGGTTGCGCGGACCACCATCACGTGGTTAGCTCAGACGGTAGAGCACCAGACTAAGCATCTGGCTGTGGCAGGTTCGACTCCTGCACCACCCCGCCGGGAAACCGGCACCCGCGAAGAGCGGTCCACTGTGGCCCGAGGGAGATGAAGGTTGGCGAGGTCGGCCGTTTCGGTGAAGGATGCGATTGGCATTGCGTCGATCGCGTGATTTTCCGAACGGCGCCCAGAAGGTAGTGCCCTGTAGCGCGCGGATGCCGCGCCGCCAGGGCTGATGCCGAGGCGAAGGAGAGCGACGCGTGGAAGTGGAACGCAAGTTCCACGGAGCGCGCCGCGCGATATCGAACACGCATCGGCCGACGGCGGCGCTGAAGCGCGCTCCGCACGAGTTCTGGGGATCTCGCTGATACTTCGTCTTCCGAGGGCTTTTTTTTGTGCCTCCTCACCAGAATCTGTGGGTGAATTCCGGCTCGGGTAGGCGTCCGAGGTTGTGATAGAGGGCGGTTTCAATGGCTTCGTAGGTGCGGAAGCCGT
>JAWXBP010000370.1 GCA_034440135.1 Planctomycetia bacterium | reverse complement strand
GGAGCGGGTCTTGCAGGGGCAATCAGGAACTCTCGGCGCAAAATTCAACGAAAATGGACTGGATGCTTCAGAATGTGGCGTTGAAATTCCTATTCTTCTCAGCGACTCCAGGCTGCTGCCAAGACGAAATTCACGCAGACAGACCTGCGCGCCGTCACTTTTCAAGTTGGCAGCGACTGAAAAATTAGCGAGGTTTCCCGTTTGCCGTAATCCCTCCAGCACCTTCTTCCCAGCATCGCACATGGCCTTTCGACCATTCTTCTCGATCTGGCATGCAGCAATTTCGGCCGTGTTTTTTGCGTCTCAGGCAGCCTTCTTCGCGTTTGCTTCTGCTACGTACGCGGTGTTCTGAGCGGCCTTAGCCAGTTCGCAAAGGGGATCATTGCCGGCCTGGATACACCCGCCGCCCCAGCATCCCCCGAAAGCGCACGCCTTGGGCTTATGAATCAGACAACGGTGGCAGCTGCGCGTATCGTGGCCAGCGTTGAAAGAGCATGACTGACTTCCGTTGCACGTCATGTCGATCGAACAACTGACGCCCTCCGGCCCCGGCATCGGGATTTTTTTATCTGCTTGGAACTTTGCGCTCCCGTCGAAGCTGGCGCACAACTGCGCCTTGGACAACGCGTCGTTAACCGTATGCGCGAGAAGATCCCGCCGCACCGCGATCCACGTTTTGGAGGGGATGCTGGTGAGGCCGAAGGAGTCTTCTACGACACCTTCGATCTGCCCACGAATACCCCCGTAGGTTGCCTCAACGGCCAACAGATTTTGTGGTTTAGGGCCTACTTTGCTTGAGATCTGCAAGATACCAGTCAGCTGGTCACTGGTAATGAGCCAAGCCACCCCGTCCCATTGGGCGTCCACGTCCACGGGCTTGCCGGTGACCGTGACTTTGACGTTGGGATCCTGGTTCTTCGGCTGCAACATCTTCGCCAAGTCAATGGCCTCAGGCGCCACTGATGGCACGCTGTAGCGGGCGAACGGTGCGCGCGTGAGTGCGCCAGTAATGTTGTCGCGATAGCGATTAAGCAACTTGACGATCGGGTCCGCAATCTTCGTCGCGTCGGCGCCGGCAAGCTCGATCTTGTCGACGGCGATGCGTGACACGCCTGGCAGAATGCGCAGCTCGAGCTTCGGTGAGTCCTTCGCGGCCGTCATGGCGCCGCTGATCCCCGTATACATCTCCACCGATCCGGCAATGGTGGGGGTGAGCGCACCCAAGGCGCTTCTGAGCGTTACATCGTCGCCGGCGTCATTGGCGCTGAATGAACGCTTGAACTTTGCTTTGATGATTAGCAACTGCTGATCGCCAGTAACGAAGAGCGCTGTAATGCCCTCCCTGCGCAACGCATTCGTGAAAAGGGTGGCGTTCGCGTCGTCAAAGGCGACGCCCAGGGCCACATTGGGACCTTGCATGTAGGCCAAAGCCTTTGCCGTGCTAGAGATCGCTTGCTGTCGCTGGTGATCGATGTTGATTGGCGGAAAAGCAACGTTGACAGCTTTCGTCACCGCGTTTTCGCAACCGGTCAGTGTGAACGCGAGGCAAGCGCACAGGGCCCAATACAGTCGCTTCATGGTTCCCCCTCCGGAATCGTCAACAACCTCAATAGCGATACCCGCCCGGATCAAGTCATCTAACCTAGCCGTCCACTTAAAGGGCGATGTGTTCCTAGCTGGGAAGTGCGGCAAGCGCGAGGATAGTAGGATAGCTCGTACTGCACAAGCGTCCTGCCCAGCGTCGATAGCCGCGTCGCGGGTACTCTTAGAATCAGCTATCCGACTTTTCGGACGCGCGCCTAACGCCGCCTGCATGGTCTAATGCTTTTAGGGCGCGGCGATGCCAACGCTCATGCCCACTAAATACCTAGACCTGAGAGGCGTGCAAAACTGCATTTGCAGTGTCAGGTGGAAGTGCCGCCAAAGCGCGCTGAGCAAGTTGTTGCGCTCGCTCCTTCCCCTGTTCGGCAATCTTCTTTCCCTCCTCAGCATTGGCCTTTCCTGCAGCTCCGATCTGCGCCCCCAAAATTGCCCCCACCAAAGTGCCCGCAACACTTGTGAAGAGTCCAACTATCGTAGCAATATCGTTGGCAGGCCAACCGACTACTGCGCAAACGATAACAATCGCCGCGGGCACTAACAACCCAACAACAGCGACAATGAGCGCGGCGTTAATGCGCGTGCCATCCACATCCTCGAAGCCTGCCATGATTACCTCCATGAGAGTACATATGGCACTTACCCGATTCCGGGTTTCGGCCTTCACGCAACATCTGCCTCACCTGATCCCCAGATTTCCGGATGCGTAACTTTCGACGTCAAAATCTGCCAAGTTGAATGGCCTTATGAAGGGCGACAATTGCTTCCAAAGCGTTAACTCTAGGAAATTTACGATTCGAGTGTTTTACATTGTCGTCTTCGTCGTCCCCGTCAGTTACCCATACGGACCCGGACCTCAGGATTTCTTGAAGGATCGTGATGGAAGGTAGGCGACCAGTGCGTCGAAGAAAGTACTGCTGGAGCAAGAGGACGATCCCAGTTATTGTCGGCGCCGCTTGGCTCGTACCGTCTTGAACGGAGGTTGCTGTATCGCTTTGCGAACCAGCGGAAGTTGCTGCGCCACCAGCAGAGAAAACGTCGGTGTAGCACTCCGGGCTGGTTTCCCGCGCCAATCGTTGTGAGAACGGAGCAATTTGATCTGCGTGAGTAGAATGCGCAATAGCACCGCTTTGGTAGCTTCGCGAACCAAAGGACGCGTCGTAAACCGCGCCGACCGCGATGACTTGCCGAAAAATTGCGGGAATACTCATTCCCTCAGTCTGAAACTGGAAGTAGCTATTCCCGGCTGCCACAACTACGGGAACATTCATGACTACAAGTTTGTCTAGTACATCATTAAGTTCCACAATTTCAAGCGCAACTTGTGCATCATCAGTTAAGTTGATTCCGGGCGCCCCTACAGACAAATTTACTACCGAAATGCCCAAGCGCTTTGAGTTCGTCACCACCCAATTAAGTGCGTCGACGATTGGTTGGATATTGCTTGCCGGCAATACTTTGAGAGGCACAATATTCGCTCCTGGCGCAATACCGCGTCGCTCATCTGACGTCCCCGCTGCGACTATGCCCGCAACGTTCGTTCCGTGCCCGTTGTGGTCGCTGACATTGTTTGGATCGCCATTATTGTCCGCTGTGAAATTGCGTCCTTCCAAGACTCTACCGATAAAACATTCATGTGAAATACGCAGGCCCGTGTCAAGCACCGCAACAGCTAGGCCCGAACCGTCTACACCAAATTTTTCACGGGCTTCCGGCACACGAAGCAGCACGTCGATCTCTAAATCGAGTGCGATCAGCATGGAATTGTCAAGGTGACGCGGGGGCGTAGGTAATGGAAACGCAATGTCAAGAGGCAAGTTTTCAGCTCCCAATTGAGTTAAATGCGCACAGATGCATCGGTTTTCGTGCACGTCGATAGATCTAGCAGAAATCTCTTTCCGATTACTAGGCTTCCTCTGAAATGACCGCCGGGCTCGCGCCTGAAACCGAGTTAGCGATACCAGCGTTATGCTCGCTGGTATCTTCGCGACTTTGCGCAGGCTAGCATCGACCTCTACAGATGTTACGTGCCGCCTCAGCTGCTGCCAGGCAAACAGGTAGACCGAGGCCAGCGGTATTTGCGATGCACCAAGTTGCGCCTGCGGCTGCCGCGGTGTCGCAGAGAGCCTTACAAATGTCCCCTAATGGATTCCACATGGGTTCAAACTTGGTCTGTGCGTCGAATGCCTCAGCATCTGCGCTCCCTACAATTTGATCGCCTGCCTTGAGTGCGCCTGTCGTCACTAGGCCCGCTGTGATTTTCGTTTGCTCACCGGCGGAAAGTGCGTCCCATTGTTGCTTGTTGACTTTGACGTCTGCCACGATTGCTCCTCTGTGAGTAAAAAAGAGGTTCGCGCTACAATCAATTGTCACCACCCCTTAAAGCGACAATCTTACTTTTGTTTTTTTGAGCATCGCATTGGAAATGAGACGCCCGGTTCGAAAACGATCGCTGCATTTCACATCCAGCTTACCTGAATGCTGTGCTATACAAGTTACATAAATTGTGGAAGAGTTGCAATGTTTTCTAGAATTGCGACGCGCTGATTGGGGTCGGATCGGATTCCACGTCATTCCCGGGGCGTAGCCTTCTTGTCATTGTGAGGATTTGCATAGCTGGCCCATCTTTGCGCAGCAGGCGTACGTTCCCACTTGGTTGAGATCGACTGCACGCTGACAGATTGGAGATGCCAATGGCATTGACTCGAGTAGTGATCTTGAAGCGCCCACAACTTGAGGATGGCCTCGCGCCTTGGGGTGGACGTCCGGCGGCAACTCCGTCGGGGTTGGACGTCGAGACTGCTGAGGTCTCGGCCGCCGACATGCAAGACTTGCCACGCGATCCATCGGTCCAGGACTGGGCAAAGGACCTGCCAGTGCGGCTTATCGATTCAATCCCTGCCGGGATTGCGGCCACGACGCATGGCGGTGCTGGTGGCGAGCCCCCCCGGGGCGGAGGTGGCGACATGCCGACTCCGACATGGGGACTGGAAGCGATTGGCGCGGAACGGGACGGCCCGCACACCGGGCGCGGCGTCAGGATCGCGGTGCTTGACACGGGAATCGACCGGAAACATCCGGCGTTTGCGGGGCTGACGCTCGATATTGATAGGAACGTACGCAACTTCACCAGAGACACCGTGGAGGATACAAACGGACATGGCACGCATTGCGCCGCCACCATCTTCGGTCGCGACGTCGACGGTTATCGGATTGGCGTCGCACGCGGAGTAACCGACGTGCTGATCGGCAAGGTATTGAGTGCGAACGGGGGCGGTTTCGCAGACATCGCCGATGGCTTGTCTTGGGCGTTCGCCGAAGGCGCTCACATAGTCTCGATGTCGCTGGGAATCGACTTTCACAAGCACCTCACCAGACTGCGCGAAAGTTTGCCGCACGCCGAAGCGACGTCGCAGGCGCTGACCGATTATGGCTCGTGCGTCCGCTTATTCGACCGACTGTGCGAACAGCTCGCTGACCTGAACGGCATCTACCGAGGCATGCTCATCATTGCGGCGGCTGGCAACGAAAGCAATCGCCCTGTGTACGCCGTGTCCGTCGCCCCACCTGCTAACGCTTTCGGCGTTGTTTCAGTGGGTGCGATCGGTCGTGTGTCCGTGGAACCGCCCAGCTTGGAGGTGGCACGCTTTTCCAATCGCCTGCCGACGCTCTGTGCGCCAGGCATTGACGTCGTTTCCGCTCGTCTAAAAGGGGGACTGAAGTCGTCAAGTGGAACAAGCATGGCGGCACCGCACGTAGCTGGCGTGGCCGCGCTCTATGCCGAGCAACATGTCGCCGCGGCTCCGAAAAAATTCCATCCGCAGTTGGTTCTCGAAGCTATGCTCAAGGGTGCTACGGCTCTGCCAACACTCGCACGTGAAGACGTCGGGGCTGGATTAGTCCGGGCACCGGAGTAGGCACCAGATTTTGGCGGTTAGACCATGACGGCTAGAACACGCGAACACGATCGCCCTCCGTTACGCGGCAGGGATGCGGCCATCGCGCGGGTGCTGCACGGCGGGGATCACCAACATGTCGGAATGGCGATCGTGCTGGGACCGCGTAGTCTGCTGACCTGCGCTCATGTCATAAATCAGGCATTGGGTTCGGGGGACCGATCCCGACCGGTGCCGCGGAAGCCAGTATTGCTCGAGTTTCCGTTGCTGGAAACGTCGGTACGGCGACTCGCCAATGTCGTTGAGCTACGGTGGTTTCCGTTGGATCCAACGGTTGCGAGCGATGTGGCGGTGCTTGAGCTCGCGAAAAACGAGGACGACATTCCGCCGTCGATCGGTTACGCGTTGTTCGCGGACGTCATCGGTCGCCGGACTGATGGCGATTCGCTTTCCACCTATGGCAGGTACCCAACGCATCCAGCGGGCAAGCGCACACGCGCTCGATTTGTCGGCTCGGCACGGGGCGATCTCGTACAAGTCGACAGCGTCGACGATGAGGGACGCGGAATAGGGCCAGGGTTCAGCGGCGGGGGCGTCTACGACGACCACGAGCAAGCGCTGATTGGCATGGTACAGGGCGGACTCAGCGATCCAGAAGCAGAGCCCCCTCCAAGGCTCACGTTCCCAAAAGCCGCCTTGATGCTATCCACGCCGGCACTAGCGCAGTTCGTCCCCGGCCTTCGCGTTGAACGTCGAAGGCGCCCCGCTTGGTTTTGGCGAGGGTGGAGCTTTCTCGCGCTGGCCCTTCTTGTTATGGACATCGCGCATCATTGGGTAAGCCAGCAAGGAAAAGGAGGCATCTCGGCGCTGGCTCTAGAGAGCATACATGCACAGTTGGCCGCTTTTTGGGGCATGCACCTCCTCGCGGTCCTCGGTCCCATCGTGTTCGCGTTTATGTTTATCTACGCACGCGACTTCTCGTGTAGCCACTGGTCGGAACGTATTCCACCCTTTCCATTTTGGTCGGAACGGTGGCTGGGGGGACCGCGCCCTATGATGAGCACTGTAGTGGTGCTGTTCTTCGTCGTCGTTCCTATCGTCTCCCAGGTGCACTTCCTTTTGAAGTTCCACGGCGAGGGCACCGTTTATGCAAAGGCCGAAGTTTTCGGCCTAGCGCGCCAAGCGAATTGCATTGAGGACTTCTGCCCCAACCCTGGAGCTGACCGTTACCGGTGGCTCCCTGCACCCTCAGGACTGTGGGACGGATACTTCAACGACGCTTATCGTTATGGAGAGCGTCGAGACGGGATTGAGCACGCAACGGTCACGTACTGGCCAGTTCTCACTCCAGTGATCGTGGAGGTGCTCAGCCTGACTGGCCTGTTGATCCTTATCATGTGGCTGCGGATGCTGGTCGCTGCGCCGTGCCCTTCCGTAAGCTTCCCCAAAAAGTAGACAGCAAGAACTGGACTTTTCTGGCGGGCCGGGCAGGGACAGCGTGTAGTAGAACCGCAAGGACGCGAATTTCTCCTTTACCTGGTCGACAGTAAGCGCGTGGACGTCTTCGCCGAGCGCCAATTCGATGGCACTGCAAAGGTCGTCGACGATTACAGACCAGCCGGGTGGGACCCAGGACACGATGGCCGGCGGTTTATTACGAAAGAGAGCAGGGTAACTCTCCACCAGTTTTTGCATGCGATTGCGCTCGCGCTCGATTTCACTCATTCCCATTTTCTTGGATTGGTGGGCACGGCCGGAATCGAACCGGCGACTAAGGCCTTATAAGGGACCCTGCTCTACCTGGCTGAGCTACGCGCCCGATGTACGAAAACGAAAAGGCCCGCGCGAAGCGGGCCTTTCGTCGAAGCTGATGCATGTCAGCGTATTCGGGCGAGCGGCGGCCGCGCGGCTGGGGTGCGCAGCGATATGTTGGGGGCCAAATGGAACTTCATTAAAACGATTCTACTTTGTGGATCGCGCCTGCGTCCAGTTCGTGCGAATGAATTCGCGCGCTTGGACAAAGACTTGACGTTTGATCCGCGATGTCGAGGGGGGAGCAGCGTCCAGCCTTCCACTAATCGTGACAGCGTGAGGATGCAGGCCGGCATTTGTTCGAGCATAGGTCCGGACGCCAGCTGCTAAGCAGACGGCGTCGCGCCAGCCCGCGCTTCGCGAACGCGGACTTTCTTGACTGCGCGCGTCGGCGCCGTTGCCGCCAATTGTTCGACCAAACTGGCCCTTTGCTCAGCGAGGGCCGCACGTTGCTCGGCGGCAGCAATGTCGTGGCGCGCCGCGTCGAGCCTGGCAACGATTTCCGACTTCTCCCGGTCCGACAAGGCGAGGCGGGACAGGAGTTCTTTGAGTTCCTCCTGCGCCCTGATGACCTGATCGTCGCGGTGACGGAGCGATCTCTCGAGATCCGTCACCGCATTGCGCATGACCGTAAGCGTCATCCGGATACCGTCTTGAGCCGGTACTGAGTTGGGGCGAAGATGGTGTCCACCATGAAGATAATGGACACCAAGAAGGCCGCGCCGAGAGTTGGTCCGACGATCGGGTTTCGGGTCAACAAGACCGGACGACGGACCTACACGGCGGAGTATAAGCGCGGTGTGGTCCGGCAATGCAGCGCGCCAGGCGTGTCGGTAGCGGGCATCGCGTTGGCGCTCAACTCTTGCCGAGTTGGCCGGCCGGACTCCGCCAGCGGCCATCAACAACGGAAAGTACTTCTCTGAACGGCAGGTCTCCGGTCACGAAGCCTGCCTTCGCAACCTGCAGTCGTGATTGCGTCGGTAGCTGGATGGACATACAGTATCTCGTCCCGATCACCCGATCCGGACTGCCATGCCTGCCACCGCCGC
>JAWXBP010000369.1 GCA_034440135.1 Planctomycetia bacterium | reverse complement strand
CTAGCCCGACGCGCAATCGAGGGAGTGTAAACGAGGCACTTTGGTTCGACGTCCACTCTCCCTCGCTTGCGCGTCGGGCTAGAGTTTTTGAGACGCTTCGCTAAACCATGCTGTGAACGGCGAACGACGTGGCGTACTCTTCCGGCTTGGTCGGGTCGAACACTTTGCCGTCGAACAGCGTTTCCGGCTCCATATTCGCCCCGCCATGCGTGTAGCCGAGTTCTTTCATCGCCTCTTCGTACAGATCGGCCCGCATGACTTGCTTGGCGATGCCTTCGTAATCCACCGAGGCGTCGACCATGCCCCAGCGACGATACTGCGTCATGAACCAGGTGGCGTACTTGGCCTGCGGGTAGTTGCAGTTCCGCTCACTGAAGATCATGTAGTTGGGGTCTTTTTTGGTGCGCCCGTCGCCGAAGTCGTAGTCACCTTGCATGCGACCCAGGATCGTTTCCGCCGGGCAGTTAATGTACGTCGGCGCTGAGACGATCTGGCATTGCTCGGGGCGATTGCCCATGTCGTCGAGCCAGACGCTGGCTTCGTGCAGGGCCTTGAGCACCACCTTCACGGTGCGGGGATTCTTGGCGGCGAATTCCTCCGTGAACGCGCAGACTTTTTCCGGATGGTCTTTCCACATATCTTGCGTGGTGATCGACGTGAAGCCGATTTCGTCCTGAATCGCTCGGGCATTCCAAGGTTCGCCCACGCAAAAGCCGTCCATCTTGCCGACCTTCATGTTGGCAATCATTTGCGGCGGCGGAATCGTCACCAGCGAGACGTCTTTGTCGGGATTGATCCCCCCTGCCCCGAGATAGTAGCGCATCCACATCGCATGCGTGCCGGGCGGAAACGTCATGGCGAAAGTCATCGGCGCGCCGGCCGCCTTGGCCGCGTCGACCAATGGCTTGAGCGCCTTGGGGTCGTCGGTGATTTTGCCTTTTAAGTCCGACTTGAGCGTGATCGCCTGGCCGTTGCGATTGATCAGCCACGGGGCCACCAACGGTTTTTTCGCTGCGCCGAGCAAGCCCATCGTCGAGGCGATTGGCATGCCGATCAGCATGTGCGTACATTGGATGTCGTCGTTCGACAGCGCATCGCGAATCGCGGCCCAACTCGCGCCCTTGCTGACCGTGGAGTTGATGCCGTACTTCTTGAAGAAGCCCTTCTCGTGCGCGATCACAAACGGAGAGCAATCCGTGAGTGCGATCATCCCGATCTTGATGTCGGTGACCTCGGGGCCCTCCGTGGCGACCGTACCGGGCGGAACGGCGCCGAGTTCCCCGTCTGGGCTACCCGAGCTCGTGGCATCGATCGGCTCGCAGCCGGTCAACATTGCAGCGCCTACGGCGCCCGCGACTGCTACGAACTTGCGGCGTGAAAGGTGGAGCGGTGAATCGATGTGTTGTGTTGGGCTTTGGCGATAGCGGCGCATCTAGGAAATCCATGTGACCTGAGTGGGGATCAATCGACTACCGCCTGATTTCGTTCGTAAAGCGATTCTCGTGCCGAAACTTTGACTGTCATGTGTTGCGCCTTGCCATGTCGAGACTTGCGTCGATTCATAGCACACGTTTTTCGGTCTAGCGCAACACCGATTGTTTTTGCGGACGAATGTTGATCCGCGGACTGCCGCCTTTTGTCGCATAGCCATGCAACCCGAATAAGCAGTCGCGCGAGCCGATCTCGGCGTCGACTTCGACCATGCGCGGCGTGGCCTATGTTTGAGGTATGGCTACACTTCAACTCGATCCGCAGCCGTCGCCGGTCCGCCCGCCGGATGCCGCCGTCGCGACCGCTACCACCCGAATTCTGCACGTCGTCAATGGCGAACACTACGCCGGCGCCGAACGGGTGCAGGACCTGCTTGCCGAATGCTTGCCGGACTTCGGCTTTCAGGTCGGCTTCGCCTGCGTGAAGCCGGACAAATTTCCCGCCCAGCGGCGCTGCCAGACGGCCCCGCTGGTCGGCGCCCTGATGCGTTCCCGGACCGATCTGCGCCCGGCCCGGTTGCTGGCGCGAATGATTCGCGACGACGGCTACGCCGCCGTCCACACGCACACGCCCCGCGCGGCCCTCGTCGGCCGGGTCGCCTCGTGGCTGGCCGGCGTGCCGATGATTCACCACGTCCATAGCCCCACGTCGCGCGATTCCACGCGTCGCCTGTTGAATTGGGCCAACGCAGCTACAGAGCGCTGCAGCCTGCTCGGGGTTTCGGCCGCGATTGGCGTTTCGCAAGCGATGGGCCGTTACGCGGATCACCTGGGCGTTACTTCGGAACGCACCTGGGTCGTGCCGAACGGCGTGCCGCGTCGCGAAACCTTGTTGGACCGCCCTGCCCCGCACGGCGTCTGGACTCTCGGCACGGTCGCACTTTTTCGGCCGCGCAAGGGACTTGAGATGCTCCTGGACGCCCTCGCCGAATTGCGCGAGCGCCACGTCCCGGTAAAACTGAGAGCCGTCGGCACGTTCGAGACGCCCGAGTATGAGGCGGAGATTCGCGCCCGGGTCGCCAGGCTGGACATCGCCGACAGTATTACCTGGACCGGGTTCTGCTCAAACGTGACGGCGGAGCTCGACCAGATGGACTTGTTCGTCCTGCCGAGCCTGTTTGGCGAAGGCCTGCCGATGGTCATTCTCGAAGCCATGGCCTCCGGTGTTCCGATTGTCGCGACCAACGTCGAAGGCGTCCCGGAAGCAATTCGCGACGGGCAGGACGGTTTGCTCGTGAGGCCGCATGATTCTTCGCAACTTGCCGAAGCCATCGAGCGTTATCTCCACGGCGACGTCGACTGGCAGGCGATTCGCACCAGCGCCCTCAATCGACAGCGCAGCCATTTCTCCGACGAAAGCATGGCGGCCGGCGTAGCGGAAGTTTATCGCGCGGTGCTGGGACGGTGAGTTTGGGGGCGCGTTTGAAGTTTTCAGTGTTCAGTTGTCAGTCTCTTGGCGCCACGTTTCGTACGGCTCCCCATGCCTGATCGCGTGCGACTTTTTGGGATGGATATTGACCGGCTGACGCTGGGCGATGCGGTGACGCGTCTTTCAAGTTGGCTGGCGGACTCGCCGCGCCCTTGCCGGTATGTTGTGACGCCGAATGTCGATCATGCCGTGCTGGTGCAGCATCACGAGGGACTACGCGCTGCCTATCAGGACGCGTCGCTCGTTGTGGCAGACGGTATGCCAGTCGTGTGGGCCTCGCGATTGCTGCGGCGCCCCTTGCCTGAGCGCGTGACTGGTAGCGATCTCGTGCCGGCACTATATACATCCGCCTCGAACGAGAGGCCACTACGCACGTATCTGCTTGGCGCGATGCCCGGCGTGGCGGAACGCGCCGCTAAGAACATTGCACAGCGTTGGCCGACGGTTGAAGTCGTCGGTACGTATAGTCCGCCGTTTGGCTTTGAACATGATGCCGCGGAAAACGAACGCATTCTTGAGAAAATCGCCGCGGTACGACCGGACGTGTTGATCGTGGGCGTCGGCGCTCCGAAGCAAGAGCTCTGGGTTCACGCAAATCGCGACCGCATCGACGCCAGTCTCGCGATTTGCGCGGGCGCGACGATTGATTTCCTCGCCGGCGAAAAACGCCGCGCCCCCGGCTGGATGCGCCGCACTGGGTTGGAGTGGCTGCATCGCTGCGCCACGGAACCGCGCCGCTTGTTGAAACGCTATCTCCGCGACGCCGCGGTGTTCCCCGGCTTGCTCTGGCGCGAATGGCGTTGCAACACTAGGCCTTGTCTCAAAACGCGATTTTGACGTCATATCGCAGGTATTGTAAGAGGCAGGCCCATTTGATCATGCCGGCGAAGTTTCGGGTTGTT
>JAWXBP010000368.1 GCA_034440135.1 Planctomycetia bacterium | reverse complement strand
GCAGCTGGCGGCGGCGCTTGTCTTGATCGACGCCGATCAATCAGCCGTGCCAAATCGAGAGGAATGGATCCAGGCGATTCGCGGTAAGTTGTCACTTTCAACATTATCTGGCATAGGATCGTCAACATTATTTGGCATACTCTTTGAGTATCGACGAACTGGCGGGTCGGTCGGAAGAGGCACGAAGACTGGCGATGGAGCGGTTCCGGCTGCTCCAACCTCACATTGAGAACGACGAGCCCCTAACATCGGTAGCCCACGCCGCCGGGATTCCATATCGGACAGCATATCGTTTGGTTTCAGAGTATCGCCGGATAGGGTTGACGGCGCTTTTCCGCAAGAAACGGACGGATCGTGGTGAACGCCGCGTAGTGTCGGCCAAGCTCGAGGAGGCCGTTGAAGGCCTCGCTCTGCAAAAGCCGCCTCTGCCAATCGCGGCATTGTACCGCCAGGTGTCACGGTTCTCGAAAGAGCTTTGCGAGAAGGCTCCGAGCGGTTCTGGTGCAAATTGAGAGATGGCGCAATTTGCACCAGAACCGTGTCAGTGCGGGTCGTGAAGTAGCGTCACGAATCAGGGCGCACACTCGGCCAGATCAGCCGGATTGAGGGAGGCTACCAGTTGCGTCTGCGGACGCATTGGCCGAACTCAATCGAAAAGAGGAAATGTAATTCGCATTCCTTTGAAACGCGAGGGCCTCGCCGCTACTGTCATTTCTTTTCGTACACGATGGTGAAGCGGAGTTCGCTCCCCTGACCGTCCACCCCCGTGAGGGTGTTCACCATCGTCTTGCCGTCTGGAGCGACCACGCTCTTGCTTTTCGTTCGGTACGTGCCGCCGGTTTTCCAGTTCTCAATGAGCAGCGTGTTGGCGTCGACCTGCTTGACCGAGAGCATGTCGAACGGTCCCTCGCTCGGCGAGAGTTTCACGGGCGTGCCATCGTACAGAGCCGTGTAGCCAAATTCGTTCCGCGTGCCGTCCTGCCGCACGCTCTTGACCGTGACGCGCGCGCCGCCCGGGACAGCTTCGCGCACAGTGATCAAGCTCCTATAAGGATTCTTGGACGGACGGTTCAACGTTGACTTCTCGATGTTGCGTTGCCAGGTGCCAAGGGTGTTATCCGCGGCGGGCGCGGCACCCGCGCAAAAGGTCACGAGCAGGGTCAGCAGAAGCCCAAGCATGACAAGGACTCTATCACAGTAACCTGAATGAGGAGAAGACACGAAACGCAATTTTAAGCAGGCTAAGCCGTTCCACGGCGAAGCCCTGTGAACCGAAGACGCGCATAACAAAGCATCAGAGCGGAAGCCAAGACGACTAGGAGTGCCTTGTAGTGGCCCACCAATTCCCCTATCATCGTTCGCGGGAGCTTGAGGTCGCGGCGCGTTAACCGCTTTTCTATGGGCAATGGCCGGACATGGCTGTCCCTTTTGAAGCAGACTTCGAATGGACCAACACTTTGTGACTCAAAGTGCCGTTTCTAGGGTGTTTTGACGCTGACAGTTTGCCTGGGGTTCAATTGGGACAGCCTTTGTAAACGCCTTTCATAGTCGGGCATCGACCGCCGCCCTGTTCCACCCGTCAAGCACTAACGTGCGTAAAATTCCGTTTCGTGTCTTCTCCTCTTATTGAAAATCTCCCTTGCGCATCACTATGGTTGCACTATGATGTCATTATGAATCGAAAGGCAACAAACGGAGCAGTAAAGCGGCGGCCAGTCTCGGCCCGTGTGCCGTTGACCGTTCGCTTGCCGGAAGAGCTCATCAAGAAAATTGATGAAGACCTAGATCAAAGGGACATACCACTGTCGAGAAACAATTGGCTGCTGGAGGCCGCAATCGAGAAGCTCCGCAAGAGTGGCACAGGAGGGGCAAATGGCGCGTAGTGACCTTCTTATTTCGCTCGTCCAAGCAGGAACCGTAGGGGATAAGCGTGGCTTCCGCACAGCGGCTGAAGCCCTCATTGCAGAGGAGCGGGCTAAACGCCATGACATTCTGGCGGATCGGCTCTCAAAAGCGATACAGCCGAATGGAAACGGAAGCGGGAACGGAATGCACAATCTTTCAGTTGCACAAGTCGCCGATACAGTTCACCGGGGCAAGGATTTCATTTCAGAGATTACGCCACGGCGCACACTGAACGATCTTGTGCTCCCGGCAACTGCGCGCCAAGGCGTTGAAGAACTCATTGAAGAGCAACAGCGCGCCGATCTCCTGCGCGCTCATGGCTTGGAACCTCGCAGCCGAATACTGCTTGTCGGCCCCCCCGGCACAGGCAAAACGACTCTCGCGGAAGCACTGGCGGAAGCCGTGGCGGTCTCCCTCTTCGTTGTACGCTACGAGTCGATGATTGGCAGCTATCTAGGAGAGACGGCGGCCCGTCTGAAGAGGGTGTTTGACTATGCCCGGACGACGCCCTGTGTTCTCTTCTTCGATGAGTTTGACGCGATAGGCAAGGAGAGAGGCGACATCCACGAGACGGGGGAAATCAAACGCGTTGTCACCTCTTTGTTAATGCAGATTGATGAGCTGCCAAGCTATACGATAGTCGCAGCGGCGACGAACCATCCTGAATTGCTGGACCGTGCCGCTTGGCGACGCTTCCAAGTGCGCATCAATCTAACGCTGCCTACTCAGAAGGAACTGGCCGGATATATCGAGGCTTTCCTTTCGCAGCATGGAGAGACAACTAATACATCCCCTCTCTCTATAGCCAAAGCTCTGGGCCGAGTAAGTTATGCCGAAGCGGAGCAGTTCTGCCTCGACGTGCGGCGGCGGCAAGTATTAGCTATCGGGGGGAAAAATCTCAAGAACATCATTGCCGACCAACTGAAGGTGTGGACCTCCACATCACGGGCAAAGCAAACACCTGAAAAGGAGGGTTGCAATGCCGGAACGTCCGATCCTGCCTCTTCCGACTCCTAGTGCCGTTTCAGTGCCGAGAGGTGGCGGCGGTGGCTCAAGTCTGCGGCTTCCTTCGGCGGTCACCCAGCAACAGAAGTTCGGCCCGCTATTTAACAGACTTCGCGATGTTCTCGGACGTGCGGACGGTGCTGTTCAGCTCCGCGATGATCCAAGCAATCTAGCGCCTGATCGTGTCATCGTCTTTGAAATTGCGGGGACGATTGACAACTTTCTGAAGGCTGTGTCCCGGATTCAGGGGCTAGAGTTTATGGCGGAGTATGAATCCGACTTTGCTGCTGATGAGTACTTTGCCGTACAAGATGACAGAGTAGGAAAAGAAGGGCAGGATCGCACTGACAAACAGGTTCCTGGGCGTTTCTATCTTGCAATGCCAGATGTACGGGCGTTGCAGGAAGTACTCAGTCTGTGGGAGAGATGGCAAAATGGCCAGGCCTTCGATTCCGGCTTTGCGCCATTCACGCACCTATTCAAACAACTTCACGCACTGCGGCCCTGGGGCCCGCAAGACCGGATTCCCGAAGAAACCATGGCTTTCTGGCGTGAAGAAAGTTTGAGGAATCCAGGTCAGCCGATTCGCACAGAAGTAGAACTCTGGTATCGGGACAACGAAACGCGCCGCCGCAATGCTGCCCAGACGCTCAGGGACATGGTTGCGGAAGCAGGTGGGCAGATTGTGCACGAATCTGTCATTGGAGAGATTGCTTACCACGGGATGCTAATCGACATTCCGGCGGGCGACGTGCAAAATCTCATGTCCGAGAGGACAGTGAAGCTTGCTTTGGCGGATGACGTGATGTTCCTCCGCCCGCAAAGTCTTCTGCGCGGACCTCTTGAAATCGAGGCTGAAGCTGATGGGTCTTTAACTGAGCGTGTTGCTCCCATCCCGGCGGGACGCCCTGTTGCAGCTCTGCTCGACGGAGTTCCGGTGCAGGCTCACGCGTTACTTGCCGATAGGCTGATGCTTGATGACCCCGATAATTTGCAAAGCCGCGCCCTCGTATCGCGCCGCGTACATGGCACGGCTATGGCATCTCTCATTCTTCACGGCGACCGCAACGAGAACGGCGCATCGTTACCGCGCCCGCTTTACGTCCGCCCGCTGATGTTGGCCAATGAGAATGGCATTGAGCATACGGACGCGGACCGCCTTCTCATCGACACTATCTACCGTGCAATTGTGCGTATGAAGGGCGGCCCCGGCGAGGAAGCGACCGCGCCAACGGTATTCCTCGTTAATCTTTCGATGGGGGACACCCGTCGTCCCTTCACAAGGCTCATTAGCCCGCTTGCAAGACTTCTAGATTTCCTCTCCGACCGCTACAACATCTTGTTTTTGGTCAGTGGTGGCAACGTATCCGACACCCTCAACATCGCAGATTTCACCAGCTGGACAGACTTTGAAAGTGCGACTCCAAAAGATCGCGAAAAGGCAGTCCTCAGGGCGCTCAATGCTGCAAAGCACGAGCGCACTATTCTCTCGCCTGCGGAGTCGCTGAACGCCTTAACGATTGGAGCCCAGCATCACGACAACGTAGCCCAGCGCCAAGGGTTGCACAATTCTGTCGATCCTTTCGAGGACAATACACTCCCGAACGTGAGTTCTGGACTTGGCCTCGGACACAGACGCATGATTAAGCCGGATCTCTATTTTCCTGGTGGTCGTGAGCATGTCCGGATGCAGGGAACCGGTGGTGGCGGCGTCAGAATTTCGGTGGGTTCGCCACGAAAACTATATGGACTTAGTGCCGCTGCCCCAGATGCGCTTGGTCAAGGTCGCCTTGACCAAGTTGCCTTGAGCGACGGAACCAGCTCTGCGACAGCGCTCGCCACGCGGGCTGGCCATCAGATTTTCGACTCCTTAATGGATCGCGACGGCGGCTCGCTGCTCGCCGATATAGATCCAAAGTTCTATGCTGTGGTAGTAAAAGCCCTGCTTGTGCACAGCGCCCAGTGGAATGGGAATGATGAACTGCTGAAGGAAATTTGCGGGCCTGAAGACAAACGGCGGCATGCAGAGCGCGCTGAGAATTCTTGCCGGTTTGTCGGTTTTGGCGTGCCTGATATTCGTGAAGCTCTCGAATGTTCTCCGAGTCGTGCAACATTGGTGGGCTTTGGAGCCTTACGGCCCGAGACGGCTCATAACTTCCGTATCCCGTTGCCGGGATGCTTGGAACGTGTGACGGACCCCAGATCATTGAGCGTTACCGTCGCATGGTTTTCGCCGATCAAGCCAGGCCATCAGAGTTACCGTTCCGTCAGGCTTGAAGCTGCGCCACTGCACCCAGTTCTTCAGGTGCTTGGCGTAAAACGGCGGAAGAGCCAACCCGCCGACCCAACCGTCAAGCGTGGGAGCGTCTTTCATGAGCATTTCGAGGGGCAATCTGCCGTTCCGTATATTGATGACGGGCATCTCTCTATGCGCGTCTGGTGCAAAGAAGACGCAGGTCTTGCAGGGAATGAGGCAGTACGCTACGGGATTGCCGTCACGATAGAAGCTGGCTCGGCGCTTCCGGTCTATGAGCAGATACAACAGCGTCTCGTCATTCGCCCACGTCCGTAAGTCTCAAATCAGAATCCTCTCCACTTCATCGAGCGGCACCTGATCATTGCGCCGGTCGTAAAGCCCTGTCGTGCGGGCGCTCTCATGGTTCGCCATTTGCTGCGCCACTTCCAGCTTGCCGCCATTACGCAGGTATTCGGTGATACCGGTTGCGCGGAACGTATGGCAACCGATCCGCGTCATGATGCCGGCGTCTGCTGCCCGACGCCGTATCATCCGGTACACGTCGGCCTGGCGCATGGGTCGGTCGGTAAGCTGGCCCGACTGCCCTTCGGTCGTACGGAACAGCCACCCCTTCATGTCCCTCGCAATCCCAGCAGCGTCGATATAGGCGTGCAGGTATTCGTCCAGTTTGTGATGGCAGGGCATTTCATGGCGCTTCCCGCCTTTCTCGTGAAGCCGGACCCAGGTTCTGCGCCCCTGGACGTAAACATCCTCGACGCGCATTTTCTCGGCCGCCGCGCCGACGCGGGCGAAGGTGTAGGTCATCAGTGCGATGAGTGCGCGATCGCGCAAGCCGATGACTGAACCGGTCTTGATCGAGTCCAGCAGGTCGCGAGTCTCGTCAGCCGTCAGCACGGGCGTCTTGCCTTTCTTAACGCTGTGCCTCGGTCCCCGGACGGAGGTTGCGGGGTTGGTCGGCATTGCTTGGCCGATCACGAGCCAGTCGAAAAGCATCCGCAAGGCGGCAAGCTGGAGCTTGACGGTGGGCGCTGAGACGCGGCCCTGAAGCTCCTCGACATAGGCGGCGACGTGGACGGGCTGCACATCCCGGAGTTGGGAAAGGCCTCTGGTTTCGCACCAGGCCGCAAAACCTGCTGCTGCCTTGGCATAGGCACGCCGCGTGTGCCGGTTGCGGATGTTGGCCGTGAAGAATTCAATGACGCGCTTGGCGGTTGAAGCGTCAGGCGCGAACAGCGCCGGTAAGGTGACGCCCTCCTTCAGCCGCAATTCGGCGGCGGTAAGTCATATTCCAACCTCAAGCGAGGCATTGTTGCGGCGTAAAGCAGAGGAGACCGCCTTGGAATCCAGACGGTGATTCTTGATCTCGATGCGAGCGCGATGATCGCGTTCCTCCGGGATGAGCTTGGTGCCCAAGTTGTGGCGG
>JAWXBP010000367.1 GCA_034440135.1 Planctomycetia bacterium | reverse complement strand
TCCTCAAACGTATGGCCTACGGCTACCGAGACGACAACTACTTCTTTCTCAAAATCCGCCAGGCTTTCCCCGGAATTGGGTGAAGAACCAAAAAAAAGAACGCCGCCAGGCGTCGGCAATTGCCGGCGGCCTGACGGCGAACTCAGGGCAGAGGTCGAGTCCTCCATCGGAGTGTTAGCGTAACCATTTCAACGAAGTAGTCTTGCGCGGGGCGAAGTTGGTCGCACCCGCGAACAAAGCGTCCGCCGCGCTGAAGGCGAGCAACGGCCGAGTTGTTGATGCCTGCGGCGCGGGAGCGGCCGGCGTCAACTCAAGCGTCACCAGGTACTCGGAAGGCGCTCCGACGCCGTAGTACGGATCATGACCGCGCAGCCGCACGGAGTACGTCACGCCGGCCGTGACTTGCCCGGACGCCGAAGTCACGCCGTTCTGCGGTTCGATCTCCAAGACCTTGTTGTCCTGCTGGTACTCGATTTCCAGGTCCGCCAACGGGCCGCTGAGCGAAGCGACCCTGGCCGTCAACGTCCCGCTGACCGCGGGCGTGAACTTGAAGAAATCCTTGTCGTCGTGCGACGCCGAGACGCCGGTGAGCTGAACGAAATTATCGGAGCCCAAATCGAAGCGTTTCGCGAGGTCCTTGTCATTGTTCGGCTCCGCCTCGACGACCAGGTTCGCCGGCTCGCCGCCCGGCTCGCCACCGCCGTCATCTTGCGGCTCGTAACTGACTTTCACGACGTAGTTCGCCGGGTCGTCGTTCGCGCTGCGGACGCGGAGGAAATACACTTGCCCCGCGACGACATCGCCCGAGACCTGATTCAGGCCGTCGTGCGGCTCCGTTTCCAGGACAGTTTCGCTCGCCGAGTTTTCCATCTCGACCGCCGGGTCATTCCCGTTAGTCGACTGCCCCGCGACGTATAGCGTGCCGGACAGCGGCGCGACGAAGCGGAAGTAGTCCTTGTCGTCCGACGAGGTCGAGGTCCCCGTCAGCTCGATCATTTTGTCGGCGCCGAGCGAGAATGCGTTCGCCTGACTCTTAGCGTCGTTCACTTCCGTCTCGGCCAGCGAGTTCGCCGGTTCGGGGCCCGGTTCTTCCGGAGCGAAGCCCTCGAAACTCACGGTGACGGCGTAGTCGGCCGCGTTTTCATTCTTGCTGCGTACGCGCAGGAAGTAGGTTTCCCCTTCGACTACCGCGCCCGATGCCGTGTCCAGTCCGTCGTTCGGCTCGGTTTCGAGAATGTTCACGCTGGCGGAGTTTTCCATTTCAACGCCGGGAACATTTCCGTTCGTGGAACGCACGGTGACAAATAGCGTGCCGGAGGCTGGCGCGACGAACGTGAAGAAGTCGCGGTCGTCTGCATTCGCCGATGTGCCGACCAACTTCGCTTCCGCCAAGGGGGCGACGAAGAATTCCGTTGCCGTCCCCTTCGCGCCGTTCGGTTCGTCTTCTTGCACGATGCCGCCCGGTACCGGTTCGTCCAGTTCGCTGCCGAAATGATTGCGGACCGCATTCAGATCTTCGACATTCACCGTGCCATCGTCGTTCGTGTCGCCGGCGCCGGGGCTGCCGAAGTTGTTGCGCACGTCATTGAGATCGCCGACATTGGTCTGGCCGTCGTCGTTCGCGTCTCCCGGCAAGCGGTTGCCAAGACTCAGCGAGACGGAGTATTCGGCCGCGGCATCGCCGGTCGCTCGGACCCGTACGAAGTACTTGATGCCGGCGTCGATCCGCGTGGCGGCGACGTTCACGCCATCGTTCGGTTCGGTTTCCAGGACGTCCTGACCTTGAGCGGTTTCGATCTCCAACGACGGCAAGACACCGTTCGAGGAACTCACGACGGCCGACAATACGCCGTCGGCCGCGACCGTAAACGTGTAGAAGTCCTTGTCCTGGCTGCCCTGCGAAATCCCCTCCAGGACGACCGGTTCCGCGGCGGAAAGTTCGAACGCCGTCGCGTTCGCGTGCGTGTCGTTCGGCTCCAATTCCACCACGGTCGCTGTCATTAGTTGACGCCGTTCGAACGACTCTAGTCTCAATTTGCGCTGTGGATTCGCCATGACTCGGGGCTCCTGAAAAGGTCTGAAATCTACGAAATCGCCCGCCGAACGACTCCGCTTGGGCACTTTCAGGCGGAGAGTGTGACGAGCTGACTCACCGGAGTGGCTGTTCCGCACACTCCGACTTGCTCAGATGAGTCACTTTCCGCCTCTTCATCCGCCAAGCTGTGGCGAGAAAAACCGCGATATTGCGACGCGACAGGCGGTTTTGGAACACTCAAAAAGGTTGTTTTGAAATCTGTTGTAAGGAGCAGAAAACTTTTTGGCGGATATGATGGATGGAACGGACTACTCTCCACGGAGCCTCGCACACAATTGACGGCTGAACCTGATTCGGAACCTGACATGCCGCTCCTGGAAGGCGAACTGACCGACCGCAGCTTGCTGCGACGGTTTCGCTCCGGCGAGGAGGACGCCGCCACGCGGCTGTACGTCCGCTACGCGCGCCGGTTGGAAGCACTGGCTCGCGCGCAAAGCGGCGCAGCGTTGGCCGCGCGGCTCGATCCCGAGGACATCGTGCAGTCAGTGTTCCGGACGTTCTTTCGCCGGGCCTCGGCCGGGCAGTACGAAATTCCGGAAGGCGAGGAGCTGTGGAAGCTGTTCCTCGTGATCGCGCTCAACAAGATTCGCGCGCAGGGGGCTTATCACCGCGCCGCCAAGCGCGACGCGGGGGCGACCTGCTCGGCGAGTCAGGCTGGCGATGCATTGGAAGCCGCCGCCCGCGAGGATGAGGCGCCATTGCGAATGCTGCAAATCGTGGTCGACGAGTTGCTCGCGGAATTGCCGGACGCGCATCGCAACATGATTGAGATGCGCATTGCCGGGCACGAAGTCAACGAGATCGCCACGGAGACTGGCCGGGCGAAGCGATCGGTCGAGCGGGTGCTACAGCAATTTCGGCAGCGATTGGGAACCTTGATCGGCGATTCGACGCATGGCGACTGAACTGGACAGTATCGTCGAAGCCTACGAACAGGCCCGGGCCGAGGGGCAATCGGTGGCGTTGCGCCGCTTTCTGCCCGCGACTGACAGTGATTCCTATCGCGACGTAGCGTTGGAATTGATGCGGGTCGACCTGGAATACAGTTGGCAGTCCGGACATCCGCGGCGACTCGACGAGTATCTCGACGAACATGGCGACGTCCTGGCGGATCGCGCCGCGCTCGCGGCACTCGCCTTCGAAGAGTATCGCTTGCGCCGAGACGCTGGACAGGCGGTACGGCGGGACGAGTACGCGCGACGGTTCGCCATTGATGTGAGTTCCTGGCCAGACGATGCCGCGCCGACGAGTGCGGCGAAGTTCCCCCGTGTCGGCGATCGCCTGCAGGGCTTCCAACTGATTCGCGAATTGGGCCGCGGCGCTTTTGGGCGCGTGTACCTGGCCGAGCAAGCGGACCTGGCGCATCGACACGTGGTCGTGAAGGTCACGACGGAAGTGACCGTCGAACCGGAACGTTTGGCGCAATTGCAGCATGCCAACATCGTGCCGATCTATTCGCTCCATCGGCACGAAGGTCTGCAAGTGCTGTGCATGCCGTATCGAGGCGACCGCACGTTGGCCGATTGGCTGCGGGAACGACGGGGCACAAATGACAGTTCGCGACGCTCGGCGCATGAAACCGCTGATGCCCGGATCGACGTCACGAACTCCTTCCGCAGCGAAACGACGACGACGCATTCGCGTCACGGAACAGCCGAGACACGGGCGTCCGTGACTTCTGAGACGAGCGCCGGTCGTGTCGACGCAGCACTGCGGATCATCTCGGGTGTCGCCGCTGGACTGGCGCATGCGCATCGGCGAGGAATCATTCATCGCGATCTGAAGCCGGCGAACGTGCTCATCAGTGAGGACGGCACGCCGCTGCTCTTGGACTTTAATCTGGCAACCGAGATGCGCAATCTTGACGCCAACAGCAACGGCGTTGGCGGCACACTGCCCTATATGTCGCCGGAACAACTGCTGTCGCTGGAATCGGGGGAAACGGTCAACGCCGCCAGCGACGTGTACGCCTGCGGCGTGCTACTCGTGGAGATATTGACCGGTGAGCGGCCGTTTTCCGAGATCAATTCCCAAGGCCGTGCCTTATGGCGTGCCATGCGCTCGGAGCGATTGCAGGGCTATTCAGGTTCTGCGGAACTCGCGCAGTTAGCGTCGCGCGATGTGGCGTCGATCGCCCGGAAATGCCTAGCGCCGGAGAGTTCGGATCGCTATGCATCCGCTGCGGAACTGGAAGTGGACTTGCGCCGGCACATCGAGCAACTACCGCTCAGATACGCGGCGAATCGCTCGCTGACGGAACGCGCGCGCAAGTGGGCCAGGCGTCATCCGCGGCTCGGCTCCGGCGCTAGCGTGGGCTTGCTCGCGACAGTGCTGCTCAGCTGCGCGGCGGCGGTGATTTACCTACGAGGTCGCGAGGTCGCCCGCTTGGATGCGGTCAGCACTCGCGAGACGTATTTGCGGAGCGTCCCAGAAATCCGCGCGGCGCTCACGACGCCCGATTTGGATCCGGCGCTCGCGAAACAGGCGACTGACGATGCCGACCGCTTGCTTCGCCCCTACTTCGACGACGCTCGCGACGATTGGCGGGCGGAAGACCGTGTGACGCTCTTGTCTGACTTGGAACAGCAGGCGCTAGTGCGCGACGTGGAGGCAACACGACTCGCGTTCACAAAGGCGATCGACCGACTGCCAAGTGCTGATCGCGATGCTTTGCGGCCGGCCGCCTGGCACAGCTTCGCAACTAGCGACGGCGAAAACAGTGAACCGAGCTTTGCGATGGACGAATTGACGAAACTGCGCGAGGCGACTGGGCGACGGTTGCTCGCGCGCGAATATGTCGCCGCCACGACCGCTGCCAGACGCTGGACGGAACTCGTTCCCCAGGACTTCGAGGCGCAGTTCCTGTTTGGAAATGCCCTCGTCGGTTGCGGCCGTGCGGACGAAGCGGAACTTTGTTTTTCAATCTGCACGGCTCTTTCACCGCGTTCGTTGTTGGCCTTCTACCAGCGCGGCGTGTGCCGGCTGGAACTCCGGATGTGGGATGGCGCCCGGGACGACTTCTCACGCGTGCTAGTAATGCGGCCGCGATTCGCCGCGGCGCTGGTGAATCGCGCCGTGGCCCGTGAAAAGTTGGGCGACTTGCCCGGCGCGATCGACGAACTGACCGCGGCGATCGCCACGGGCGAATCCCCGACTCGCACTTACTTCATGCGGGCGCAACTCTACGCGCGGCTGGGACAGTCGGAGAAGGCCAAGGCGGACCATGAGCGCGGCCTTGCGCTTGCGCCCAACGATGTGCAGAGCTGGATTGCGCGCGGCGTGGCGCAACTGTCGACGTCGCCGGAAAAGGCACTTGAAGATTTCCAGTCCGCGCTCCGAATGAACCCTCGCGAAGCGAACGCATTGCAAAACTCGGCCAGTGTGTTGTCTGGCCCCTTGGAGCGACCGGAAGAGGCGATTGCCGCGCTGTCGAATTTGCTCGAATCCCGTCCGACGAACGCCGACGCCCTCGCGGGGCGCGCGGTGCTTTATGCGCGACTCGGTAGCACCGACGAGGCGCGGGCCGATGTCGTGCGACTGGGAACTTTGTCCCTCGCGGCGGTGCATCCGTATCAAACTGCTTGCGCGTACTCTTTGTTGTCGAACGGTCAGCCGCCTCATCGCGCCGAGGCCTTGCGACTTTTGGCCGTGGCCTTTCAACAGGACGCGCGGCTCGCCGAGCTGGCGCCCCTCGATCCGGATCTCACAGCGCTTCGCGAAGATCCAGAGTTTCAACGAATTATCAGCGCCGCGCAGGCGCTCCGGCAGGCCGGACGAACCGAAACGAACCCACAACCATGATGAAGCCCTCACGCGTTCACCGTCGTAAATTGTCACATCGCCTGGCAAAAGTTGCCGAGCAACTGGAATCGCGCGCGTTGCTTGACGCCACCGGATTCCTCTGGGGCGATGCGCCGCAGCTTACACTCAGATTCGCCGACGAAGGAACCAACGTCGCGGGATTGCATAGCGCGCTTCATGGCACGTTTGATGGTTTGGCCAGCACCGAGGTGTGGCAAGGCACGGTGCTCCGCGCGTTTCAAACCTGGGCGTCGCTCACCAATGGCGATATCGGCGTTGTCGGCGACAGTGGATTGCCGTTCGGCGTGCCAGGCCTTGCGCGCGACGACACTCGCTTTGGCGACGTGCGCGTGGCGGCGGTGCCGCTTGCGGAGGACGTGCTCGCGGTTTCGATTCCGTCCGATACGCTGATCGCCGGCTCCTGGAGCGGTGACGTGCTGTTCAACAGCAATGTCGCGTGGACCAGTTTGGACGATCTGTTCTCCGTCGCCCTCCACGAGGCCGGACACGTCTTCGGCCTGGAGCATAGCGACGACCCCGCGTCGCCGATGCACATCCACGGCGTGTCGAATGCGATCACGCCCACGCCTGCGGACGTCGCGGCCCTCGTGGCGCTTCACGGCGCGCGGATGCATGATCTCAATGAATACGATACCGGCGGAAACGACGGCGCCTCGCTAGGCGTATTGATCGGCAATGAAACGCTGGCGAGCGCAACGCGATTGCAAAAGGCGCAAGACGGCCAAGGCGTCGATGGATCGGCGCCGTCCATCGCGCACGCCGATATCACGACTGATACCGACGTCGACTATTACTGGTTCGACGGGCTTTCGGACTACAACGGCCCGGTGACGATCACGGTGCGGCGGGCCGGGATGAGCCTGTTGGCGTCGAACGTCGAGTTGCTGAATGAGCAAGGCGACGTGCTGCAATCCGCCACGACGGAGTCCCCGTCTGGAGAGAGCGTGACGCTGCAACTGGCCGAGAACGATCGCCACGCGCGCTACTACCTGCGCGTGGCCGGTGTCGACGGCCCCTTCGCCATCGGTCATTACTCCGTCACCGTCTCGTTCGACGAGGTGGTCACCGCCGATCCCGAGCGGGTCGATCGCTTTGCCGGCCGCGAATTCCGCTTCGCCACCGCACATCAAATTCGCGATCTCTTCGAGTTGGGCGCCGACACGCTCTTGAACGATGACGACCACGCCGACGACGATCCGCTCGAGTCGGGCGACTTGGAAACCGCGGTCGGCTATTTGGAGGATACGCGTTACGAGGCCATTGGCAGCATCGCCGACGCCATCGACGTCGACCACTACCGCTTTAAGTCGCCGCTATTCGCGGCCGGATCGAGCGTACCTCTCACCATTTCCATCGATGCGCTGGAAACGGGCGGCCTGATTCCGCAGGTGGAACTGTTCACGGCCGATCAAGATCCCGTCGCGACGACCATTGTCGCCAACGGTAACGGACGGCTCGTCGTGCAATTGTCGTCCGCAACATCGGACGACGAGTATGTGCTTCGCGTGAAGGCCGCGTCCAACGCCGGCAACCATGCGACGGGCAACTACAAGTTGTCGATCGTCTTCGGCAGCCAGGCGATCGAGCTCGTTGACTTCGCCGCCGGGACCTTGAACAGCACAAACCCAGTTCAGTTGCACGCGCTGCACGTCGGGCAGTCGCAACTCATGCACTTGCTGCTCGATCTGACCAGCTCCGCTGCCACCACTGACGGCGTTTGGGCCACGATCTACGATGACGCCGGCGCGGTCCGCGCGCGCGTCGGAGCGCTAGCGGGCGATGCTCGGTCTGGCGGCGCTGTCTTGCTGGAACCGGGCGCCTATACCGTTCAAGTCGCGGGCGTTTCGCTCACGGGCGACGATCTGCACGACGTTCCCTATCGCCTACGCGGCGCCGTCATCTCGGACCCGCTGGGACCCGTCCTGCACGATCCCACCTTCGATCCCGTCTATACCTGCCCCGGCACGGCCGACGTCTATTGCTACCCAGGCGGCGTACAGTCGCAGAGTCCCTATTTGTGGTCCGACTTCATTCAGACGGAGCCCAGCGGCCAGCCGCCGAGTGACCCGAACGATCTGTTCAACAATTGGTGGAACTGGTTCTGGAGTCTGCAACCCGGAGACACAAACGGCGACCAGGCGGTGAACGTGAGTGACCTCAACAACGTCCGCAACAGCATTGGCGAGTCGGGCTACGCACCGCTTGGCGACACGGATGGCGATGGCGTGGTCGGCATTGAGGATCTGAATCGAGTACGCAATAACTTCGGCAATTCCAATGCCCCTCAAGCAGCTGCGCCGAAGCCGATCACCTTGTCCTTGGCAGCAAGCTCCTCTCCGATCCGGCCAACCACGGCGCCAAAGGCATCCGTTAGTGCTGTGGACGTGGTTTTCCGCTCCTATCTGAGCGATATGCACGCCAACCCTGTCCGTCGGCGCCCGCGACTGACCTAATTCGACGGCGCCGCAGAATTTTATTGGCGGGTTCTCGCCCCGCATATCACTCCTCTTGCTGAAGCGACGCGCCGTCGCCAAATTGCCGCGAACGTGTGCCATTGGGCGGCACGCGCGAACGGCCGAACCGCATGAGGAGTCAAAACCATGAAATTCCGCCTTCGTCGATCGAACTGGACCATCGCACATCGCTGGCAACGAGCCCTTGGCGCCGCCGTCGCGCCGACGGTCGCCTTGGCACTCACCGCCACGGCCGCAGGCTCCGGGATTTCCGGGACCATGTCCAACTTCGATGTCTTCAATGAGACCGAAACCGAGGCCCACGGAGCGGAACTGGAGTTGGAGGACGTGCATTCCGTCGATGTGATGAACACGTACCCCTCGCATTTCGATTTCAAGACGATCGAGGAATATAACGAGGGCGGGCGATTCGGCACGCGCATCCGCTTCACCGGATACAACTTTAGCGCCACGGGCTCGCTGGCGCCATCCGTCGGCCAGAATACGAATGGCCATCTCTGCGTGAATGTGCCGGGCTGCGAGCACTTTGGCTTCGCCGTCAGCGCCCAACCCACGGCGACGCGCTACTATTGGCTCGACAGCAATCAGCAGCGTATCGGCGTCACGCCGATGTCAGTGCCGAATCCGAGCTGGACTTACTTTCCGCCCGCCAATCCTGGCGATGCGCCGATGCTGCGTGCTGAAGTCGAAATGCCGGAGCCGGCGGAAGTGCATGAGCAGCGCCCCGACTCGATCTGGATGAAGGTCTACAAAACGGAACTCGACCGCGCCGTCGGGCTCGATGAATTGATGTCCGCCGGCGACATTGTTCCCGAAGACGAGGCGGAAACCGAATCGGAATGGGAACTGTTGGAAGGGGGCAAGATGAAGGGCGTGGACGCCGAGGTCGGCGAACACGGTAAGGCGGTGATTCGCCGCTACGAGTATTTCCGTTACACCGGCCCTTATGACGAAGAGCACGAGCCGCTGTCGATCTTTCTCGACCAAGACATGGATGAGCCGCCCGCGGGCGAATTGGGCGACTTCATCGCCGCCAACATGGTGGCCGCGAATCTCGTAGACTTCGTCGACCCCGTGGCCGGAGACACCAACCAGGACGGCGTCGTCAACATCGTCGATTTGAACAACGTGCGCAACAACTTTGGCGGCGCCGGCCTGGGGGATGCCAACGGCGATGACCTGGTCAACATCGAAGACCTGAACGCCGTCCGCAACAACTTCGGCGCGGGCGACGTACAGCCGGTGCCGGAACCGATGACGCTCGCGCTGTGCGTGATCGGCATCATCTCTTATGTCTGCGTGCGAACACTCCGCACAACGTAGTCCGTGTGCGGCTGAAGGGCCTTACGGCTGGCGAATCGATGACCCTTGAGCCGACCGAAGCGATTCAAAAATGGTATGACCGGATGAGAGGTTCGCGTCTTCTTTGGCCCAGCGGATCGAGATTCCGACTTCGAGCGAGACGACGCGAACCGTTTGTAACACGGTGATGGCGGATTGTTCGTCGAACCCTACGACGGCGACATCGTGGAAAGACCAGACTGGCCGCGCGAACATCGCCCCGAGCCGTGCCGATTTCAAAGACTTGCCCCAAACAATGCGCCGACGCCAGCCGTGAGCGCCATGGCAAATGCGCCCCAAAAAGTCACTCGCAGAGCGGCTTTTACCACGGGCGCGCCGCCCGCGTAGGCGCCGAATCCGCCGAGGAGTGCCAGGAACACGATCGACGTCGCAATGACCACGGGGATCAGCACGGCCGCGGGAGCGATCAGCACGGTCGCCAGCGGCATCGCTGCACCCAGCGCAAAGGTTCCGGCCGAGGCGAAAGCCGCCTGAATGGGGCGGGCCGTCGTCATCTCCGAGATGCCCAACTCGTCGCGCGAATGCGCGGCTAAGGCGTCGTGAGCCATCAACTGCTTCGCTACCTGCTTCGCGAGCGCGTCGTCGAGTCCGCGTTTGACATAGATGGCGGCCAATTCCTCATGCTCGAAGGCGTTATCTGAGGAGAGCTCCTGGCGCTCCCGAGCGATGTCGGCCCGCTCCGTATCGGCCTGCGAACTGACGGACACGTATTCGCCCGCCGCCATCGACATCGCCCCCGCGACCAGGCCGGCCACGCCTGCGACGAGAACGTCACTGCTCGCGGCATGCGCCGCCGCGACGCCGACGACCAGACTGGCGGTGGAAACGATGCCATCATTCGCTCCGAGCACAGCCGCGCGCAGCCAGCCGATGCGATCGGTGCGATGCCGTTCGATATGCAAAGTCCGCATGATGTATCCGTCACTTGAGGGTCTTCTCGTGCCGACCCTGTCGAATCGCATGAGATTCAAGCATTCTAAGGTTAGCAGGTCGACGCAGATTGTCCGACGTGGCGGATTGTCATGCCATTTCCGACTTCCCATGGTAGCGGGTATGCGTGTATGCCCTTGGGACGCCGACCCATGTATTCATACTCGAAGCGGCCGATGCGGTCGCAGATCGCGGCTTCAATTCCCCCTTGCGTTTTCATGGCGGTATATGTTCGCAGAAATCGACAACCGGCGGAGTCGGGGCTTCACACCCTTTCGTGAATTAATTTCGCCTATCTATGGCATCATTCTTGTAACGACCCGGCCAAGCCCTATACTTGCGACTATTCAGGGAACAGTCGACGGGGAAGCGGCGGCGATTCCTGGAGTAAACCTCGGAAGACTTGAAAAAAGGCACCTCGGCATCGCCGGGTGGCTTGTTGACGAGTAAGCCGACATCGCGAAGCGCCATATTGGCATTTCGCCATGTCGGCTTTTTTTGTTCCCCCACTCGAGTTGCTCCTGTTCTCGCGCAAGCGGAGTATGTGATGGAAAGTGATCCCATTGCCGTTGCTGCTACGCCAAGATGGTCACGTACATTTGTTCGAGGTCGGATGCGCACTCTTTGCACATGGCGCGCTAAATGTGCGACATCGCACGCCGCTCAATTCGATTCCCAAGCCGTAGCACCTGAAATCCTCCCATTCGCCGCAGCTTTTCACTTCGGCACGAGAATTGCCTCGTCAACGAAAAAAGCGCTGATCGTACATTTCCCCTGTTTCTCAGAGGTAGCATCATGAGTCGATTCCTGTCCCGCACTTCTCGAGGTCACCGCTTGCAAACGTCGCCGACCGTTTCCATTCCTTGGACCGAGAAATCTTGTGCGTTCGCCTTGCTTGTCGGTGCGGCCCTTTCGCTGTCCCTCGCTCCAAGCGCTGCAAGTGCGGCTGTCGTCGGTTTCTTGGGAAACTTCGACGTCATCAATGATACAGGTCAAACGGCATATGGATTTGAGATCGAACTCGAAGGCATCCACAGCTCCGAAATCACAGATGTCTTTGGCGGTCCTGGCCGCGGATTTCCCACCGGTCGGGGATTTGATCCGGCCACGAGCGTGGAGCGCTATGGAAGCCCCACGATTACGGAATACACAAACGGGGCGGTGTTCGGCACGAAGGTGACGTACAGCGCCCTCTACGATGGCGCCAGTTGGGATTTCGGCACCCCGAGCGGAACCTTCATCACACCGGGGGATAACTGCTGGTCCGGCGGCGGCCTGGGCTACGGTCCCGACACGCCGTGCGATCACTTTGGCATCGGCACTTTCGGCAACGCCACCAAAACCACGTACAGCTGGCTGCATGAGGTTTCGCCAGGTGTATTGACCACTGCCACCGGCATCGTCCAGCTTCCGGCACCAATGTGGACTGTTATTCCTCCTGACCCGCAGCTTCCGCCTGCCCCGCCTCAAGTCGTCGCACACATCGAGGCGCCTGATCCGGCGCAAGGAGCAGAGTTCGGTGAAGCTCTCTGGGTCAAAGTGTTCACGACCGAGTTCGAGGATGCGATCGAGTTAGAAGAGCTCGTGGGCGACAATGCCCATGTTCAGGGAGCAGAAACCGAAATCGAGTGGCAACTCTTGCAGAAGGAGTTCAACAACCCGCTGTCGGGACAACTTGAAAGCGGTTACGGCGCTCCTGTCGGAGCGAATGCAGCGTCGATCCTGCGCCGCTACGAGTTCTATGAATTCAGCGGTGTGTATGACCCTGAGAACCATGAAGCCCAATTTGATCCCGGCTTTGGCGACTCCAATCCCGGCCCGAATGACGTCGGCACCTACTTGGGTTCGCAGAACGCAGCGGCCAACTTAGTGCCGGAGCCGCAGAGCTATGCGCTGATGATTATCGGACTCGGCGTGTTGGGTTCGTATGCGGTGGCCCGACACCGCAAGACTGGCGGCGCGTTAGCCGGTTGATATTTGTTTTCACGGTTGGCGAGCGCGAGGTCGGGCCCGAGCCGGCCACTTGGATCCTGCTGGCGCTGGGCGTCTGCGGATTATTTCACAAATTTGCCAACCAATGTGGCGGATAAGGCGATCCAATCCCACTCCACAGATTAAAGAGACTTGCGTCGGCGGAAATGATCCGCCGAGCAATCTAAACATCGTCACTCACGAATCATGGCGTATTGAGCCAACTGCGTGAGTCTCGACCTGACATTGCGGCCTGTGCGACTACGCGCGCACGGCCGCCCCCGCCCGTCAGCCGTCGAGCATAGCCAACACTTGCCCTCGCATAAGGAAATCGGTCATGCGTCGACTCACCACGGCTCGCTCACTTAGCTCCGCCCGCAAGACTTCCTGGACGCGACCGCGCGGCTCATTGCGTCGGCAAACGCTGCGTTCGACCGGCTTCGAATCGCTGGAGCAGCGTTCGCTGCTGGCCGTGCTCGTGTCCGACGCGCTGTCAGGAACCGCGGATACGACGATCGGCGGCACGATCTACAACGATTTGGACGGCAACGGCATCCGCAACAACGGCGAGGACGGGGTGCAAGGTTGGACGGTCTACCTCGACTTGGACAACAGCGGCACGCTCAACACCGATGCGGTGGGAGACACGGAACCCTCCGCGGTGAGCAATGTCGACGGCGACTACGTGATTCGTTTCCTGAAGCCATCGACATACCGCGTGGCCGAAGTCGTGCAGGAGGGTTGGCGGCCGACCGGCCCCGTTTCGCGCGACGTAAAGGTCAACCAAAGCCAAGATGCTGTGGCCGATTTCTTCAATTTCGCGGGCGCCACGATTGAGGGGACCGTCTGGAACGACTTGAACGCGGACAGCATCCGCGATGTGGACCCGGACAGTGGCGAGTTCACCGACCCTGGCCTGCCCGGTTGGACGATTTTTCTCGATCTGAACAAGAACCAGAATCCCGACGTGGGCGAGCCGACTGCGCTGACAGATGAGACTGGCTTCTATGCGTTCACCGACGTGCCGGCCGGAGATTACCGCGTCGTGGAAGTGATTCCCGACGGCTGGGAAGTGTCGCCGGAGTTCGACAATCGCCAAGACGTGGAGCTGTTTCCGCTCGACACCGCGGTGGCCGACTTCGCCAACTTCAGCACCACGAGCGGGTCGCTCCGCGGCACGATTTGGAACGACGCCAACATCGACGGCATTCGCAACACCGATCCGGACACCGGCGAATTCACCGAGCCGGGCCTGGCCGATTGGACCGTGTACCTGGATGTGAACTTCAACTTCGAGCAAGACCCGGGCGAACCGACCGCGGTGACGAACGCGAGCGGCGTCTACGCGTTCGTTAGTCTACCTGTGGGCGACTACGACGTCGCCGAGGTCCTGCCGGAAGGGTGGAACCTGTCGCCCGAATTCGACGGACGTTTCACGGTCACGGTCGACGCCGGCGCTGAGACGATCGCGCCGGATTTCGCGAACTTCAACGTCACCAACGGTTCGCTCCGCGGCACGATCTGGAATGACGTGAATCGCAACGGCCTTCGCGACGCCGACCTGTCCGGCGCCTTCACGGAGCCGGGGCTGGTGAACTGGACGGTGTTCTTGGACTTGAACCGGAATGGCTCGCTCGATGAACTGGAGCCCACAGCGCTGACCGACGCCGACGGCGTCTACACCATCGCCGATCTGCAAGTCGGCGAATACAAGATTCGCGAGATCCTGCCGGCCGGTTGGGAACCCGCGCCGACGTTCGGCGACAGCGAGTCGGTTACAGTGTTCTCCGGCGTGGAAACCATCGCGCCGGACTTCGCCAACTTCCAGATTGTGGAAACCTTGCCGGCCAACATCGAGGGCACGGTCTGGGAAGACGTCGACGGCGACGGCGTGCGCGATTTCGATCCTGAATCGGCCACGTTCACCGATCCCGGCCTGGCTGGCTGGACGTTGTTCGCCGACTTGAACCACAACGGCGTGGCCGATGGCGGTGAACCGCAAAACGTCTCCGCCGCGGATGGCAGCTACGCGCTCGCCGGCCTGACGCCCGGCACGGTGACGATCGTCCAGCAAATCCCTGCTGGCTGGCGTCCCACCGCGCCGCCGTCGACCAGTCAAACCGTTTCGCTGCGCAACGGCGACGCGGTCTCGAATCTGGACTTCGGCAACGAGCGGATCAAGGACTCCGTCATCCGCGGCACGGTGTTCGCCGATGCGAATCGCGATGGTGTGCGCGGCGTTGATGAACAAGGATTGGGCGGCCTGACCGTCTATCTGGATCTGAATAACGACTCGATCCTTGATCCAGCGGAGCCGCAACACAGCACGTCCGCTGATCAATTCTACACACCAGCGGTTGACGAAGCGGGCGCCTATGCATTTACGCATCTGGCGCCGGGCACTTATACGGTCCGCGTGATCGTTCCGGCCAAATTGAGCGCGACGCCCGCCGCGCAACTGGAGCATGTTGTCACTGTCGCCGCCGGTGAGGAACGCTCAGGCGTCGATACCGCGGCGGTGTTCCGTCCGAATGAAATCCACGGGGTGCGATTTCACGACGCGAATCGGAACCATCAACGCGACGCGGGCGAAGCGGGACTGCCCGGTGCAACCGTCTACGTCGACTACGACCGGGACAACGTGATGGACGACGACGAACCGCGCGTCGTCACAGGAGACGATGGTTCTTATTCCTTTGGGGACCTCTCGCCGGGCGCCTATGTCGTGCGCGAGTTCGAATCGCCCGGCTACGAGCAAACGTATCCCACGACGGTCGACGGCATCCTCTGGCCGGATGGCGTCAGCAATCCGGCGATGGGGAATGTCGATCCGTCGAGCATCACCATGTCGTTGGCGGAAGGCGAGAGCCACCCGCAAACGGTCAGCATCACGTTGCCGCAATCCGGCGCGCTGACGAACATGGTCGACGTGTTCCTGCTGTTCGATGACACAGGCAGTTTCGTCAACAACAGTCCGATCGTGCGGAGCGCCTTCCCAGACATCATCGCCGCCTTGCAAGCCTCGCTGCCGGGCATTGACTTGGGCTTCGGCGTGGGGCGTTTCGAAGAGTACGCGAATTACGCTTCGGAGTACGCGGAGGGACGGCCGTTCGTGCTGAATCAGCCGATCGTGGCGGCCACCAATCCCGATTACATGGCGTCCATCCAAGCGGCCCTCAATCGCACGGCGCCCGGCTACGGCGGCGACGGACCGGAAACCGATATCGAGGCGCTCTATCAACTCGTCACGGGGTTGGGATTCGACGGGAACAACAATGGTTCCGTGTTTGACAGCGGGCCGGCTGGAATGGCGCACACGCAACTTAATCCTGGCGCCAGCGGCGACGTGCCGTCGTTCGCATCGTTTCAAGCGGACACGGCGAACGGCGTGCTGGCCCCCAGCGGCAATGTGGGAGGCGCTGGCTTCCGCGCCGGCGCGTTGCCAATCATTCTGACCGCGACCGACATCGGCTTCGCGTACCAACCGTTTGGCGAAGCAATCATCACGGGCGTCGGCGGCGCGACGCTGCCGATCGGCGCGTTGACGGGAACTTCGCGACCTGACACCCCGTTTGGCGCGGGTGCCGGCATTCAAGAAACGATCACGGCGCTCAACGCCTTGGGGGCACTGGTGATCGGGTTGGGCACCAATGCAGAAGCGAACTTCGACCCGCGCCAAGGGCTCGAAGCGTTGTCGACGCTCACCGGCGCCGTTAACCACTCCACCGCAACGATCGACAATGGCACCATCGATCCGATCGCGCCAGGCGACCCGCTCTACTTCCAGATCGCTTCCGGCTTCGGCGCCAGCGTGGCCAGCGGCATCACGAATGCCATTCAAAACGCGGTGACCAACGTGGCGGTGAATATCGACGTCCAGGCGTCGGACCCGCGCGTGAAAATCCTCAATCATACGGGCGTGTTGAACAACCTGGCCTCGGGCGCCACGGCAACGTTCGACATCGAGTTCGTGGGAGATGGCATTCCGCATCGCTTTGACCTTCAGTTCGTCCGCGCAGGTACGAACGTCGTGCTCGGCTCGATTCCGGTCGTCATTGGCACGCCCATCCCCGGCGATGGCTACGAATTCGAGGACCTGGAAGAAGGCGAGATTGAGGATCACTCGGACTTCGGCAGCGCGTCCGTCGCAACGCTTTTGGGCGACACCAATCACGACGGCCACGTGAATATCGTCGACCTGAATAACGTGCGGAACGACTTCGGTGCGTCCGGACCAGGAGTGACCGGCGACACGAACGGCGACTTGGTCGTGAATATCGTGGATCTGAACAACGTGCGCAACAATTTTGGCGCATCGCTGGACGGAGCGCCGGCGGCGGCGCCGGTCACGCTCGTCGCGTCGTCGAACGTGCCAACCTCTCCGTCGCGAATCGCGCCGAAGGTGATGACAAGCGTCACTTCGCTGGCGAAAGACTCCGTGACCGTGCATGGTGAGGCGCTGCAACAAGTTTTGGCTCAAGGCGTGAGCGATCGTTTCGAAACCGTACTCGACCAGATCGTCAAAGCCTGGCCCAACGTGAAGCTCAAACGGGGCGGACGACGGTAGTTCAGCGATGCAAATGACCATCCGAATGACTGCACACAGCTTTGTCGAGATGCACCCTACTGAGCCATGAACATCTCCGAAACCACGGTCTCGGTCTACGCCGCCGTTTCCTGGGCATCTCACAGCCTTCTGAGACGGATTCTCGATACGCGTCTCCGAAGTCTCGGCGTTGCCAATTGCGAATGCTTGAACATCGATTACAATGAGAGACATGCAATGTTGGCGCCCTATTCGCCGCTCGCACCGACGCGCCGTCGCGTGGGCGATGGTGGTAGCGATGCTGTTTACTTCGCTGCACTGCACGCTTCACGCTGCTGAAGCGGCTGTGGCGCAGCCGTCCGAGTGTCACGCCACCGAAGTGCCGCATCGGAAAGCGCCAGCGCCGTGCGAACACGAATCAGGATGCTTGTGTCGCGGCGCGATTGTGGCGAAATCCGTTGACGTGCCGTGCATCTTCGCGGCAGGGGAATGGATTCACGACTTGGCGTTTTCATCCGCCCCCCATTTCTTGATCCCGGCGTCGACAATCGTCGCGACGGCGAGCTTGAAACCTGGAGGGGACTCCCCCCCTGCCATTTCTGGGAGGGCATTGCGCGCCTGGGTTGGCTCGTTGCAGTGTTAGCTATCTTCGCGTTACGCCTTCTCGCGTACAACCCGGGCGGACGATCGCCTTTGAATCGAGCATTGTGAACCGGCGGTTCGTCCGTCACGGCACTTGTGCTGATTTCTTCAGATTTGGCGCGCCTTGCCTTTTCACTTTCGTGAAGCGGAGCAACTCCGATGTCCGTAATCGCCCCGATCGCGAGCCCTTCGTCAAAGCGCAGGCCACGATTCGCCGCATTGCGCCTCCTGTGGGTCGCAATGGCCACGATGGCACTAGCTGGCGTCTCCTCGCTTAGCTGGTGGACTTTTTCCAGCGTCGGCACGTCGGTCGTCGACGCGCCGGACAAGTCCGTCAGCAGTGAGATGGCGACTGCCGATGTTCGGATAAGCGAAAGCCAGGAACGTGCCGCCGGAATCCATTGCACTCCATTGGTTAAGCGAACTATTCACCCTCTACGGTCCATCCCCGCCACTGTCCAGTATGATCCCGCGCGGCGTGTCGACATCATTGCGCCCGTGGACGGCGTCGTTACCGAGGTACTCATGGTCGCAGGGCAAGCAATTCGAGCCGGCGAACCACTCGCAAAGATGAGTGGCGAGGAGATCGGTTTGGCAAGAAATGAACTGCTTACAAGTGAAGCGGAGCTTGGCGCGGCGAAGCTCGCGGCCGAGTGGCATCGCCATGTCGAAAGGCACTTGATGCAACTCCTGGACAGGTTAACTGAGGATCCCGAAGTGGAATTCATCGAACAGGAATTCGCTGAACGCGAGCTGGGGAACTACCGGGGACATGTCTTTGGCGCCTATGCCAAACTTCGATTAGCCGAGGCACTGGCGGACAATGCCGACGCGCTATCTGCCGGTGGAATCGTCACTGCCCGAAACGCCGCTCAGCGGAGCGGTGATTTGCAAATCGCGCGAGCCGAGTTCGTCGGGACTTGCGAGGAGTCTCGATTCGCGTGCGCGCAGGCCACGTCAGCTTCCCAAAAACAGCTGGATCAGGCGGAACGGCTTGTCCGCGTGCGGAAGGAACAACTCTTGGCACTTGAGGGCTCGATGGCCATGAATACAAACAGCGTTCAGACATCACCAAAACTCAATGAACTGGTGATCCGGGCCCCCTGGAACGCCAATATCACTCGTGTGGAGGTGGCGACGAACTCAAGGGTTGTAGTTGGACAGCACATGGCGGAATTGGTGGACGTATCGCGACTTTGGATCGCTGCGGCGATCCATGAGCGCGATCTGGCCGGAGTAAGCGTACAAGGAGGCGAACCAATGACAATCTCGTTTTCCGCTTTCCCGGATGATCATTTCACTGTGACCGCAAAACATCTGGATGCCCGCATGGACGCTGAGACTCGCTCGGTGTCGCTGATTGCCGAAGTGGAGAACCCCGATGGTCGGCTCAGGCCCGGCATGTTCGCTTGGCTTCAACTACCGAACGCGGCGCCACGCGACGCGATCGTGGCCCCGCAGTCCGCCCTATTGCGGCACGACGGTCGCGCGTTCGTATTCGTGCGAAAGAGTAGAGGTCGTTTTCGTCGCGTGGAAGTGAAGTCCGGATGGAAAGATGACAGTTCGGTGGAACTGACAGGTGAGATCGAACCCAATCAGGAAGTGGTCGACCAGGGCGCCTTTGTCCTCAAGAGCATGCTGCTGCTGGAACAAGAAGCCGAATAGGCCTAAGAACAAGAAGATCATTCATGCTGACCGCTCTCATCGAACTCTCGCTCGCCAATCGCGTGTTGGTAATTGTCCTCGTTTTGCTGATTGCAGCGGGAGGGCTATATTCCGCCGCGACCCTGCCGATCGACGCCGTGCCAGATATGACCAACGTACAGGTTCAAGTCATCACCGATGGCGGTTCCATGTCGCCGCTGGAGGTCGAGCGTTATCTGACTTATCCGGTGGAAGCCGCGATGAATGGCTTGGCGGATGTCGAGGAATTGCGCAGTGTCTCGAAATTTGGGATTTCCGTCGTGACGGTTGTATTTGGCGAAGGCGTAGATATCTATCGCGCTCGACAATTGGTCAACGAGCGGCTCGTGGAAGCGAACTCGCGAATTGCGGCGGGACGAGGCGACCCAAAGCTGGGCGCCTTGAGCACGGCCCTCGGTGAAGTGCTTCAATTCGAAGTCCGCGGCGACGGTTACACGCCGATGGAATTGCGCAGCATCTTGGAATGGGACATCGCTCCACAGTTGCGGCGCGTCGCAGGCGTGACCGACGTCAATTCGCATGGCGGACTCTACAAATCCTACGAAGTCGCCGTCGATCCCGAGCGACTGGCGAGTTCAGGCTTTTCGCTTGAGGAAATCGTTGAAGCGTTGGAGCGAAACAATGCCAGCAGCGGTGGAGGCTACATCGTCCATTTTGGCGAGCAGCAGTTCTTGCGAGGCGAGGCTCTCCTCAAGAGTGTGAAAGATATTGAGGACGTCGTGGTTCGCAGCCAGCTCGACAGCGTTCCGATCTTGATCAAGGACTTGTGTGACGTACAGATCGCCCCCCTCACCCGGCAAGGGCTCGTCACGCGAGACGGTCGAGGCGAGGTCGTTACCGGAATGGTGATGATGTTGTTGGGAGAGAATTCGCGTACAGTGGTCCAAGCGGCCAAGGAGCGAATCGAAGAAATCCAAGGCACGTTGCCGGCGGGAGTCACGATCGAAGTCATCTACGATCGCGCGGACTTGATCAATCGGACGCTGCATACTGTGCTGAGCAATTTGGTAGAGGGCGGCGTCCTCGTGATCGTGGTGCTGCTCGTCCTCTTGGGAAGTATCCGAGCCGGCTTGATCGTGGCTTTGGCGATTCCACTATCTATGCTCTTTGCCGCGAACCTCATGCAGGCCACCGGAATCACCGCGAGCCTCATGAGCTTGGGAGCGATCGATTTCGGGCTCATTGTGGATAGTTCAGTGATCATGATTGAGAATTGCATGCGACGGCTCGGGCATCGCCAACCAGAGCACGCTGTCGCCGACGTAGTGCGCGACGCCGCTGTCGAAGTCCGCAAACCCACGATGTTCGGCGAGTTGATTATCGCGGTCGTTTATTTGCCGATCCTGACGCTCGAGGGGACGGAAGGAAAGTTGTTCCGGCCAATGGCCTGGACGGTGCTGTTCGCGCTGGCCGGCTCGCTCGTCCTGTCGCTGACGCTGATGCCCGTCTTGGCGTCCTTTCTCTTGCCGGCGAACACGACCGAGAAGGACGTCCTATTACTCCGATTGGTAAAGCGCATTTATCGCCCCTGCCTTGCCTTTGCCGTGGATCGTCCCGTGCTAGTGTCTTTTGTTGCCATCGGTCTCCTCCTCGGTAGCCTGCCGATCGCGGCACGGCTCGGCGCCGAATTCATGCCGCGGCTTGATGAGGGAGACCTCTTGATCGAAGCGAATCGCCTGCCCAGCGCCACGCTGGAAGACGCTGTCACGATGTCCGACCGCGTAGAGCACATGCTCCTCGAGTTTCCTGAAGTGAAGACCGTATTTTGCAAGACGGGACGACCGGAGATCGCCAACGACGTGATGGGGGTTCAGCAAACTGATATCTGGGTCATGCTCCGACCGACTAGCGAGTGGCCTGAGCAGAAGTCGCGAGAAATGCTCATCGAAGAGATGTCCGCTCAACTAGACCAGCAGGTGCCGGGCGTGAACTTTGGCTTCACTCAGCCAATCGAAATGAGAGTTGACGAACTAGTGGCGGGCGTCAAAGCCGATGTAGCGGTTTTACTGTATGGGGACGACCTGCAGCTGCTCGCGCGAAAGGGCAAGGAAATCGAATCGGTGCTGGCAAAGATTCCAGGCGCGGCCGATGTCAAAGCGGACTATCAAGCCAATATCACCTCGCTCACCATTCGAGCGAAGCCGGAACAATTGGCGCGGCATGGCATCACGGCCGCGGCCGTCATGGATACGGTCGCGGCGCTCGGCGGAGTGCCAGTGGGCGAGGTGTTCGAAGGGCGCGCCTATTACCCGATCGTCGTACGTGTTCCTCAGAATTGGCGCGAAGAGCAGTCTCGACTTGAACGCATCCCCATCACGTCTCCTGGGGGCGTGCCGATTCCACTCGGCGAATTGGCCGACATTGAACTGGAAGAATCGCCGCCTGGCATTGAGCACGAGGCCACGCGTCGCCGCACATTCGTGTCGGCGAATGTGCGCGGCCGCGATGTGGCAAGTTTCGTGAATGAGGCCAGATCAAGAGTCACGAGCAGCGTGAAGTTGCCGCCAGGCTACACCCTGCAATGGGGAGGCGACTTCGAGAACTTGCAGTCCGCCAGCCTCCGACTGGCGATCATCACGCCTATCGTACTATTAATGATCTTTCTGCTTCTTTACACGACGTTTAAATCGGCGTCTTTGGCAGTGCTGATCTTTCTGGCCGTGCCGATGGCGGCGTCGGGAGGTGTGGCCGCGTTGGCGCTTCGGGAAATGCCGTTCAGTATCTCCGCTGGCGTCGGCTTCATCGCGCTCTTCGGCGTGGCGGTGCTCAACGGACTCGTCTGGGTGAGTTCCGCGGAGAGTATGCGGCTTACCGGAGTGCCGCTTCGTGAAGCTGCCTTTGAAACGGGACTCGTTCGCATTCGGCCCGTTCTGATGACGGCGATGGTGGCAAGCTTAGGCTTCTTGCCCATGGCTCTGTCCACGTCTGCCGGCGCGGAGATTCAACGCCCGCTCGCGAGCGTTGTCATCGGCGGATTGGTAACGTCGACGTTGCTGACAGCGCTCGTGATTCCGGCGATCTACCCGTGGTTCTGCCCTCGGCAGTCGTTGTAATGATCGTAGCGGTCCGGCAATCGAATTGGCGAAAGTACAAGAGACGCCCTAGATCCAACTTTGACGTTTAGCAGAAGGAAACTTGTGCTCTCGACTGTGTGACCTTGGTGTGAGTTGTGATGCGTAGTAGTGGACGTACGACGTCGCGCGACTGGAAGGTCACTTGCTGGCTGTTGCAGCGCGTCGAAGGCCTGGTGAAACGCCATGCCGCTCACGCTGTAAAGGTGCGACTCGTCCGATTCGGCGCAGATCGTGGCTACGAGCATGCCGCCCGTGCGATTCTCCGGGTCGGCAGCAAAAAAAGTCGTCGAAGTCGTCCACAGTTCTGCCCATCAGGCCGGCGGGCTGGCCTACGTTGCCGCTCAGCGTGCGTTAACCGAAGTGGAATCGACGGTCGCCCTGGCCGTTGTGCCCGCCGAGGCAGTGCGATGTCGATCTCATTTGGCCGCCGCGCCAGCGATGCACACGCCGAATACTAGGCAGCCAGCAGCAGAATGAAATCCACCAAGCTCGTCGACACATCAGTGCGCTGGCCCGACTCTTCAACTCCCAAGCCTTGCCACCGACACCTTCACTAGCAGACATCAATACCAACACTGGCCGTTAGTGACAGTGTCAAGCAAAGACTGGCTCCTCTATCTGCTGACGGGATGTCGTCACCGGTGATGATACTGCTGCAGTGGCATTTTTCTCAACCTGGATGGCTGTCCCGACGATGCCGACGCCTGCGCGACGTACAACGCCTTCGCATTGTAATTTGTGCCGGGCTGGCAGGACGTTTGCTCTCAACTCCATAGAGCGTTAATCATTCCAGTTCACCGAACCTGAGAACCAGCGTGTACTCCGGGTCGCTTTGGCTGCCGCCACGGACGATCAGCACGTGGTCCGCGGCGCCGCCTTCCTCAATAGCCGCGCGTAGTTTGGAAATCGCCTTGCGTACGCGTTGACTTGCCTTCTGGTACTCTTCGCCCGTTGCGTCCATGTCGCGGGCCGTTTCGATCCCGTCGATTGCCCGCTGCACTTCCGCCAGCGTACAGGCTCGGCCCACAGGAGATGCAAGCAGCCAAAACAGCCTGTTCACCTGCGTGTCGTGCCCCAGGTACATTCGCTTTCCCATGCACCAGGCGATGCGTATGTCGTGCTCATCTCGGCGAATGCTGGCGTCTTCAGCCATTCGCTTCGTTAGTCGTACGGGTGGCTGGCTGCCGCTCAGGATCGGCGTTTCGCCCCGAGCGATCTTGAGCCGCAGCGCCTCCCGTTTGGCCCAAGCGATGGCCCAATCATAAATCTCCGCCATCGTCATCGGCCCTGGCTCTTGTTCGGCCAGCCGCGCCAGCTCCTGCCACTCCACCAAGTCGTTCGGCGGATCAAAGCCGTGCGCCGCCAGGTTGTCCTTCAACTGGCCGTGCGACTGCTGAATCTCAGCCGTCAACTCAGCGAACGCCTGCTCTTGCGCGGCTTGAAATGGGGCCAACTTGGCCTGCATCCATTGCTGCTGCTCGCCGACAAGTTCCTTCAGCAGATTTTGGAAGGCCGCGCATTCACTTTCGATCGTCTCCATGACTTGTCGCTGCGCTACGCCGATGGCGTTGATTCCAGCCGCAAACGCCCGCAGTCGAAAGGCGGCCTTGGCCATGGACCGCTGGACCTGGGGATCATCGGCAATCGCGGCCACGAAGGCCTCCCCAGCGCGGATCGCTGAACTGTTCTCCTTGTCGCTCATGGTGATACCGATCCTCGGAGAAACGTCTTGAGCTCGTGCATCTTATCGCGCCGCCACCCACGCCAACATTCCGGTCGATGCACGCCGTTCCCCGAAAAAGGTCACGCAGTTCCCGAGCGACGGTCACGGAGTTCCCCACATTTATAGATAGAGGGCCATATCGCGGATGGGGAACATCCGGCAGCGGATGCCAGCCAAAAGGGAACCAGTTCATGTCCGAGCCTGAAACACTGTTGACCGTCGGAGAGATCGCAAGGCGATTGGGACAGCCCTTGCATCGCGTTGAGTACGTCATCCGCACCAGAAACTTTCCACCTGCGGGCTGGGCCGGGCACGCTCGCGTGTTTCACGACGCCGACTTGATGCGGATTGCGTCAGAGCTGGCTCGCATCGATCAGGAGCGCGGGGAAAGCCAGACGGATGGGCCGCTCACGGAGGACAATACGCATGGAGCTTGACAGCCCCCACGTACCGGCGAGCGCCTCGGCACGACAAGTCGCGCAGCGCTACCTCGAACGCGGCTGGTCCGTCATACCCGTGCCGCACCGCAGCAAGAACCCGGGCTTCAAACGCTGGG
>JAWXBP010000366.1 GCA_034440135.1 Planctomycetia bacterium | reverse complement strand
GTCAGCATGGCATGAATGTGCGATATACCCCTGTTGTTCAGGGGTTTGGCGCAAATCGCGTGCCACTACGGGGAAGTCATCTGGGAAATACGGGTTAAATGGCTGGTCGTCCTTGGACCAATCAGTCATCACAAATACCTTGCATTCCCCAGGCGCTCATGACACTATGTCTGGCATGTCTCAGCTGTTGTCAGACATCAAATGGCCCAGATTGGCTTGAAGGACACGTTATGCTTGCACGTTCCGTACTCCGTGTCGTCGCGATGATCTGCTTGTCCTACTGGTCTGGACCGGCGACGGCCTCCATCAAGACGATCGCACTCACCACCGACTCGACTCCGGAAGCCAACGGCCAGTTCGGCGCGTTCAGCGTCACGAACGCGACGGCTCCGGTGTTGAACAACGCTGGCGATGTGGTGTTCTGGGCGGGCCTGTTTAACACCAGCGGCGCGGGGAATGACGATACAGGCATCTACCTGTTCGACGGCATGACCATCCGCAATGTCGTTCGCGAACACGGCTCGGTTCCCGAGGGCAGCGGTCGTTTTAACGTGCTGAGCGACATTCCCAGCTTGAGTCCCGGCGGACAGGTTGCCTTCGATTCGTCATTGCGCGACACGCCGTTCGACACCAATGTCGGCACTTACCTCGATGACGGTAACGTGCTGATCAACCTCGCCCGCCGCGGAGATTTGCTTCCCGACGGCGATGGCGCATTCAGTCAGTCGCTTAACACTACGGTCAACTCCGTCGGTCATGTGAGAATCAAGGCTAGCTTGGTAAGCACCAGTGGCGGCGCGAATAATGATCTTGGCGTCTACCTTCACGATGGCAGCGGCCTCATTAAGCTGGCCCGGGAAAATGAAGCCGTACCCGAAGGCAACGGCCTGTTCTCCGATTTCTTCGATTTCAAACAGGGCTACAACGACGCTGACCAAGTAGCGTTCCAGGCTTCGTTGCGTCAAACCAGCGGCGGTAGCATGGACGACGAAGGAATTTACCTTCATAACGGCGCAGAACTGGTGAACCTTGTTCGCGAGAACACGGCTGCTCCTGAGGGCAATGGATTGTTTGCCGGCTTTCCCGCTACGGCGATGGTGAACTCTGCTGGCCAAGTGGCGTTCGCGGCGTCGCTGCGAAATACGAGCGGCGGGACCATCGACAACGATGGTATTTATCTGCACAACGGCACTGTGATTGAGAAACTTGCTCGCGAACACGAGAATGTGCCTGAAGGCGAGGGGAAGTTTGCCGGTTTTGACTTTCCCGTCGTGAACGACGCTGGTCAGGTCGCGTTTACCGGGTACTTGCGAAACAACTCCGGCGGGTCAAATAGCGACAGCGGGATCTATCTGCACAATGAAAACGGACTCCTCAAGTACCTTCGCGAAAACGATAACGTGCCCGAAGGAAACGGTCGCTACGATTCCTTTGGCCGACTGCAGCTGAATGCTTCCGGCCAGGTTGCATTCAAGGCCTTCTTGCGCGGCACCAGCGGCGGAGTGAGCGATGATAATGCGATCTATGTGACGGATGGAACCGAGACGGTCAAGGTAGCCCGCGAGGGAGATATGCTGGAAGGCGCGGCGATCACGTTCGTGGAAACGACCGGCGGCTATGCCGGCGACCTGGGTCAGCGAAAGAGCTTCAACGATTTTGGCCAGGTTGCGTTCCGCGCGGTACGAGCGAACGGGAGTCAAGGGATTTTCCTATTCACACCGGAGATCCGCTGGCGCTCAAGCCTGAGCGGTTCATGGGACGCGGCCTCGAACTGGACCTTGAGCCTGCCACCGGGCGCACCCCACAATGTGACGATTAACTCGGTTGAATCTTTAGTGATTGCCGGCCCTGCCTCCGAAGTGACGATCCACTCATTGACGGTGGGCGATGGGATCGATTCAGTAGGGTCAACTCTCAACTTACTAGCTGGTTCGGTGTTGAATGCCGTGGATGCGATTCAACTTCACAGCGACGCCATGCTCGGCTTCGAGATCGGCGGAACAGACTCAGGAGATTTCTCCCGCTTGACGAGCGCTGGCATCGCCACTCTCGGAGGTGTCATTGCAGTCCAGCTTATCGATGGCTTTCAGCCCGAAGTTGGGGACATCTTTTCCATTCTCGCGGCCAGTGGTGGCGTTACAGGCATGTTTGAGACAACGCCTGACGATCTGCCCGCACTGCCCGGTGGGCACAAATGGGAAATCAACTATGGTGTGAACGACGTCACATTGTCTGTCGTAACCGACGGAGTCATTGGCGACACGAATGGCGATGGGGCAGTCAACATCGAAGATCTCAACAATGTCCGCAACAACTTCGGCGGAACTGGCCTTGGAGATACCGACGCTAACGGCACTATTGACATCAGCGACCTCAACAACGTGCGTAACAACTTTGGTGTTGGCAGCGCCAATTCCGTCCCCGAGCCCAGCACCTACGCCCTCGCCACCATCGGCCTGATCGGCACAGCCGGTGCCATCCGTCAGCGGAAGCGTCGCTAGTTGTTCAAACACGGAATAACTGCGGATACCGTCCTTGGCTGGATGGGCATTTCTCCACGACTGTTTAGCGTTTCCGCCAACGTGTGCCCCATTGGCGACATATTGGCTACATTCGCGTCTTGCCAACACGCAACGCGCGAGATCCCCAGACTCCAGGACGCCCACTGGGCAAAGGCGAAGACCAATGACGTTTCCATCCGCAAAACTTGCCGCGCTGGCAGCCGCGATTAGCTTGACAACCTTGGTCGCTGTGGCCGCCCAGCAACGGAAACGGCCACCTGGCCAGCCGGACTTCAAGCCATTCACCGGGGCCTTAATGGTTCGGCAGGAAGGAGGCCAGCTCTATTACAAGGTGTTTGTGTCGCAAGGCGCGGTGATCGGCGGTTATGAGGGCTTTGGCGACAACCAGTTTCAATATCATCGCGCTGTCGGAGGTTGGTTCGACGGCCAGCGATTGTCGCTGCTGATGCAGGCGTCGGATTATAACTGGGGCGATAAGTGGTTTTCGCATTGTCATCAATTCGAGCGCCAAGGCGACAAGTTCGTCCTGGTGCATACGCTGTATGGCTTCGGTCGCACGCTGCAACTCGGCGGTGTCCATACACCGCACGTCCTGGAGCAATTGGAAGAATTGCCAGAAGAGACGGTTCGCCGTCTGGCGGCATCGATGATCGCTGGCAAGGCGCTCACGGTGTTGAATGTGGAAGATCCGCTCATGCAAACACTGGCAGACTTGGAAGGCGCTGTGGGCGACGCAAATCTGGAAGCGGTGGACGACCTCTTAGGCGAGGAATTGCGCCGGAAAGACAATGGCAAGTTGCCGCCGCCACTCGCGGCATTGCGCGACAATGTGGTGCAACGCAACGAGCAAGACAATGTGAGGGGACTCTTGGTGCAATTCAAGAACGTTCGCAAGCTAGTCACCGCCGACATGGTCGTCTATGACGGCAAGGCGGAACAGGTAATGCCAGTCGAATTCACGATGGAGCACACCGCTGACGGTTGGAGAATCGTGGACGCGAAACTGACAAAGTAGCTTGCCGACACTGGGGATGAGATGAGTTGGTGATGGCCTTCGTCTTCCCCGGGCAGAACCCTCTTCGAAACAATGCACGCGAGAGCGCAAGAGATAAGTCGCTGAACGGCAAGAGAATGCGGGGTTAGAGTACGGTTCGGCCGGTCCAAAGCGATCGGAACCGCCAACGAATCGAGCCGCTCGGGCTTAATATAAGTAGCCGCAACGGCTCTTAAGCGGCGAGTACTCTTTCTCGCCGTTGGGAAAACAGAACTGGCGGTTAACAGATGCGCGAGCGCGCCGTCGACTCAGGAATAACATCGGCGATTAACGCAGGCACACGGTGCCTGAGAACCCCGCATTCGCAGAGCTGCTTCCCACCGGTTCCGCCCGCTTGAAGACGCGCTTTTCCATCTACTAGACCGCCGGGTTGCACGAAAAGCCGAAGTCGTGACGACGGCCTTTTCCTCGACGACTGGGCAGTTAGCGGTCATCACAAGCCGCGACGACTGGTCATGAAGTGGCAACGCTATGTCCCCGAGAACTCAGGACTTGCGAGCTCCAAGTGACCCCGCACGCAATTAAATCGGTGATGAGCTGTTCTGGTGACTTGAATTGAATCGCTCGCAAGCCAACCTGGCGCGCCCGCTCCACGTTGAGCGCACGGTCGTCGATGAACAAGCACTCCGTCGCGGCTCGCTGGCTTAGATGAAGCGCCAGCTGGTAGATTTCAGGTTCCGGCTTGCGACGTCCGACGAAGCAGGAGCTGATAAAGAACGTGAAATAGTCGCGCAACTTGAATCGCTCAATGCGGTGCGCGTTCAGCTCGAAGGACTCGTTGTTGAGCGTGGCCATCAAGTATCTCCTCTCCAGGGCCAGGCGGCTTAAGACATCCAGGCTGCCTGCGAGAGGAACCGAGCTGTCGAACATGTACTCCTTAAACTTCGTGGAATCGAAAGACCGCTCTCGGTGGAACACTGTGCACTAGAGATAATTGTCCAAGGTGATGCGCCCGACTTCGAAGTCGTAGGCAACCAGGTCGTGACGTTCCTGAAAGTCGTCCCAGTCGAGCCCAAACCGGTCAGCCGCCTGGCGGCGCAAGGCACGGTCCCAGCCGTTCGAAAGCAGCACGCCGCCCACGTCCCAGAAAAGGGTCGTGATCTCAGTCATCGTCGCCCCTTTGCGAAAAAGCAGCGTTTTCGATTTGCGGACATCAACGCTCCGATGCCGAAGCTACGCAACAGTCCTATCGCCAGTATGTTACGGTAGCGATCAAGCAAGGGTACGCAGCGGGAAAGCTCCAAAGAAAGCTGTTGAGGCCCATCATTGTGGCACAACCAAGATGAAACAAGAATCCGATCGCCAGTGCAATCGTCAGCACTTCCTGTGGCCCGAAGATGGCGAGCGGAAACAGCGTTTCAAACAGAATGACGGCCCAACACCCGCCCCAGGCTACAGTTTGATGCTCTTCCAACAGTCGTGTTGCCCAAGGGTTTCCGTGCGTTTCGGTCGAGAGTATGAGTCGAAGTGCCTCACCACGCCGCCAGATCGGTGACACAAATTTCGCAACTCCGGCAGCAAAATACGAAAGGCACAGTTGTGCAGAAATGAACGTGACACTCGCGACAATCCGCGAGTCCTCGTGCCAAGGAAAGACCGCTAACGCGGCGGCCACCATGATAATCGTCGCCATCTGCTCAGCTCCATCGCCTCCCAACAAACGACGGTAGCGTACCAGTATCGTGGCCGAGAGGCACATAAGGAGCGACAATCGTCCGGCAATTGACAGGGGTCCGAGGAATACCAGCGCCAGGGCACTGAGAGTTTGCAAGAGCAAGGCTGGGCGAAGAAGGCAGTCCGCCCATCGCGACCAGCGGCGGCTGCGCCCGAATGCGGCGGACGACTCCAGACTGAAGACGCCGTTGGCCGTGAAATGTGGCGAAATCTGCAACATCTCTAGTCCAGAGATCACCACGCCTATGGCGGACAGCCGTACTGACAAATCGAGAGCGAACTCGGGATCAAACGTCGGCACGATGCGCCTCGGAAACGAACAGCACTTCGAGACGTCGTTCGCTCTCGAATCCTTGGGTGCCCACCACGGCAAATTGCCTCTTAAGATTGAGCGTGCCCGGTTGCCTAGAAGCCATCACCCACGTCAAAATTGCCAAGTAAGGGCCGGAAAGTAGCACCGTACGCTCCGCTACGGACTTATCGTTAGTCGCCGTCATAGTCGCTATTGTGTAACCGTTAACGGAAGCGCATCGTCTGTCGGGGCTGACCGTCGGGGCGTTTACCGGTTGGCGGTGGGTCCTCGGGCTTCGGCGCGCAGGCGGAGTT
>JAWXBP010000365.1 GCA_034440135.1 Planctomycetia bacterium | reverse complement strand
GTGGCTTTTCGCGCGTGGGGCGACGCTGATGAAAATCTTGCCGGTCATCGGCAGCACCACGCCGGCCGCGAGTTGGGCTTTCGCGAACGCGATCGAAAAACGCTCGCTCACGCCCATCACTTCGCCGGTGCTGCGCATCTCGGGGCCGAGGACGATATCGACGCCCTGGAACTTAACGAACGGGAACACGCTTTCCTTGATGGAAACGTGCGCGGGAATCGGTTCGCTGTCGATCCCTTGCTCGGCGAGCGAAACGCCGGCCATCACCTTGGCGGCGATCTTGGCGACGGGGACGCCGGTAGCCTTGGCGACGAACGGCACGGTGCGGCTGGCGCGAGGGTTTACTTCCAGGACGTAGACATTCTGGCGATCGTCTTCGCGCTTGACGGCGAATTGAATGTTCATCAGCCCGCGGACGCGCAGTTGTTTGGCAAGCGCATGTGTGGCCTGGCGGATTTCCTCGATGACCGGCCCGGCGAGGCTATAGCACGGAATGACGCAGGCGGAGTCGCCGGAGTGAACGCCGGCTTCCTCGATGTGCTCCATGATGCCCATCACGATGGTGCGCTCGCCGTCGGAGATGGCGTCGACGTCGACTTCGATGGCGTCTTCCAGGAAGCGGTCAATGAGCACCGGTTGCCCTTGCGCGACGACGAAAGCCTCGGCGACGAAGCGTTCGAGTTGGGCGTCGTCGTAGCAGATTTCCATGGCGCGACCGCCGAGCACGAAGCTCGGGCGGACCAGCGCCGGGAAGCCGATCTTGGCGGCCTCGGCCCGGGCTTGCTCCATCGTGCGCGCGATGCCGTTGGCCGGTTGCTTGAGATTGAGACGGTGCAAGAGGCGCGCGAATTTCTCGCGGTCTTCGGCTTCTTCGATCGTATCGACGCTCGTACCGATAATCGGCACGCCGGCCGTGGCGAGCGCGCGGGCGAGGTTGAGTGGAGTCTGTCCGCCGAACTGCACGATCACGCCGTCCGGTTGGATGCGATCGCAGATGTTGAGCACGTCTTCGGTGGTGAGCGGCTCGAAGAACAGCAGGTCGCTGGTGTCGTAGTCGGTGGAGACCGTCTCCGGGTTGCTGTTGACCATGATCGATTCGATGCCCAGCTCGCGCAGGGCGAAGCTGGCGTGGCAGCAGCAGTAGTCGAACTCGATGCCCTGGCCGATGCGATTGGGCCCGCCGCCGAGAATCATGATGCGGCGCTTGCCGGGTTCCTTAGCGGGCGTTTCGTCTTCGTCTTCGTAAGTGGAGTAGTAGTAGGGCGTGTAAGCCTCGAACTCGGCGGCGCAGGTATCGACCGATTTGAATGTGGCGACAATGCCGCGGCGCTTGCGATTGGCGCGGACTTCCATCTCCGAGGTGTCCCAAATATGGGACAGCTGGCGATCGGAGAAGCCGAAGCGCTTGGCCTTGCGGAGGGTTTCATCGTCGCACGCGTCGAGGCCGCCGATGGCGCGGAGCTCGTCTTCCAGCTCGATGATTTCCTTCAGGTTGTCGAGGAACCAAGGATCGATGTTGGTGAGATCGAAGATCTCCTGTTGCGTCATGCCGTCTTTGAAGGCGTAGCGCAGATACCACACGCGGTCGGCGTTCGGACGGCCCAGCTTGGCGCGAATGGCGTCGCGGTCGGGCTGTTCTTTCGTGCCCCAGAGATCTTTGTTGTCGCAGCCGAAGCCGAAGCTGCCGACTTCCAAGCCGCGCAGGGCTTTTTGAAACGACTCTTTGAACGTCCGCCCGATAGCCATCGTTTCGCCGACGCTTTTCATCTGCGTCATCAGAGTGTCGTCGGCCTCGGGGAATTTCTCGAAGGCGAACCGTGGGATCTTCGTCACGACGTAGTCGATGGTCGGCTCGAAGCAGGCCTTCGTTTCGCGCGTGATGTCGTTGGGCAGTTCGTGCAGACGGTAGCCGACCGCGAGTTTGGCCGCGATCTTGGCAATCGGAAATCCCGTGGCCTTCGAGGCCAGCGCGCTACTGCGGCTCACGCGCGGGTTCATTTCGATGACGATCATCCGCCCGGTCTTGGGGTCGATGGCGAACTGGATGTTCGAGCCGCCGGTTTCGACGCCGATCTCGCGAATCACGGCGAGGCTGGCGTCGCGCATCCGCTGGTATTCTTTGTCCGTGAGCGTTTGCGCGGGGGCAACCGTGATCGAGTCGCCGGTGTGGACGCCCATGGGGTCGAAGTTTTCGATCGAACAGACAATCACGACGTTGTCGTCGACGTCGCGCATCACCTCCATCTCGTACTCTTTCCAGCCGATGATCGACTCCTCGATCAGCACTTCGGTGACGGGAGATTGTTCGAGGCCATAGGCGACGAGGCGCTCGTAGTCGGCGCGGTTGTACGCGATTGCGGAGCCGGACCCGCCGAGCGTGAAGCTGGGGCGCAAAACGCAGGGGAGGCCGATGTCCTTGATGACGCGCCGCGCGTGTTCGAGGTCGCGCACCGATTCGCCTCGGCAGACGTCGAGACCAATCTTGCGCATCGCGGACTGAAACTGGGCGCGCTCCTCCGCCTTGGCGATCACATCGGCGCGGGCGCCGATCATTTCGACGCCGTATTTCTCCAGCACGCCGCGCTTCGCCAGCTCCATGGCGAGGTTCAGGCCGGTCTGCCCGCCGAGCGTTGGCAGGAGCGCGTCGGGGCGTTCGGCCTCGATGATCTTGGCGACGATTTCCCAGGTGAGCGGCTCGATGTAGGTCCGGTCGGCGGTGGCCGGATCGGTCATGATCGTGGCCGGGTTCGAATTGACGAGGACCACCTCGTAACCTTCCTCGCGCAGGGCTTTGCACGCCTGGGTGCCGGAATAGTCGAACTCGCAGGCCTGGCCAATGACGATGGGACCGGAACCAATGAGCAGGATCTTGTGGATGTCGTTACGGCGCGGCACGGAAGCGGAACTCCTGGAACGGTGGTGACTTCGTCAACGCGGAGGCGCTGAGACGCGGAGGTATTTCGGAGGCGGGCGCGGGCCGTCTGCAGCCGAAGTCTGTGACCTCGTTGTACTACACATCTCTTTCAGAGGTCCGGAGGCAACCACGAAAGACACGAAAGGCACGAAACTCTTGTAGAGAATTGGTTTGCGCTGCAAGTTACAATTGCACATTGGCTCGCTGGTTGGATCAAAGTAGCGCTCACAAGCATGCCAAACGTTCGTGCTTTTCGTGTCTTTCGTGGTTCCTTCTGAGATGCGAAGTGCAACGTGGTTTGCAACCTCTGCTTGTTGGAATTGGCCTTGTCGCCTTGCGCTGGGTGTAAAATCCCTCGAAGTTACCATGAGACTGGGGTGATTCTCAAGGAGCGCACGGGGGCGTTGATCCCCCGCGAATGAGGGGCGTCGCGGGTGAAAAGTCGAAACCCCAGCCCCGGGAGTAGGTATGATCGAGAGGCGGGCTATTACTCGCCGTACGCGCCAACGAGGGAACGGACGTTGAACCGAATCGCCTTGCCGCCGATTGAAAGCACGTCTGCTCCCTCTCGCTTGGACGACGGGGAGGTGTGCGGCTTGCGCGACAATCGTATGGGTGCCTGGGGCAGGGGCGACAAACTCGTAGTCACCATGGCTCAACCGCTGGGGATTCGTTGGACTGGTCAACAAATCGTCACAATGCCCCAGCCGAATCGACGTGGCGGCTTGTACGGTTCGCCCCAGCCCCAGGCACCCAGCCTTTTGGAATTTACGCGAGAGTCGACATTTGAAAGAACACAGCTACTAGGACGTCCGCGCCGGCGGCGCGGGTTTACGCTGCTTGAGGTGCTGCTGGCGCTCGCATTGTCGGTGGTGTTGCTCTCGCTGCTGACGTTTTCGATCAATGTCTATATGCGGGCCAGCGAGGCCGGCCGGGGCGAGGTCGAGCGGGCACAGCTCGCGCGGGTCTTGTTGCGGCGCATGGCCGACGACCTTCGATCGACGCTGTGGAAGAATACAGAAGGAACTGCGGCGACCGAGTCGGAGAGCGCGGATTCGGCGTCCGGCGATAGTGCTACCGCTTCGGGGAGCAGCGGAACGGGAACTGGAAGCGGAAGCCAGTCTGGCAGCGGGACGGGATCGGGAAGCAGTACCGGGACCGGCGGCGGTACGGGAACGAATGCGAGCGATAGTTCCGGCGATGACGCTTCGACCAGTTCGCCTTCGACTTCGACCGAAGTTCCGCCCGTGATGGGGCTGTATGGCGAGCAGGGCTACGTGCAGGTCGACGTGAGTCGTTTGCCGCGAATTGAACAATACGCGTCGGCGATGGCGGGAACCGGCGACATCGTCAGCGACGTAAAAACCGTCGCCTATTACTGCCAGAACGCGAACTCCGCCGCCGCTTCCTCCGCGACCGGACTTTCGCGACGCGAGTTCGATCGCGCGGTCACGACTTACGCCTCGACCAACGGCGATATCTCCGCCTGGGAACGCGAATTGGCGCCGATCGCGGCGGAAGTCACGGCGATTGAGTTCCGCTACTTCGACGCCGCGGAAATGGAATGGGTGACGGCGTGGGATTCTGAGCTTAAAGAGGCGTTGCCAGTCGCCGTGGAGATCGCCATTGCGATCAGCGACGGAACGGCGACGGCGAACACGTCCGGCGCGGGCGCCGCCTCGACATCGACGTTGGATGCGTCGGCCGAGGGGCAAACGATCTACCGCTTAATGGTCTTTCTGCCGCAATCACAAACGCCGCAAACCAGCGGCGCGAGCGCCTTGGAGACGATGGTCAGCTCGTCGATTAGTTCCGCCGCGGCCAGCGCCGCCGGCGGGCAGACTGGCGCAAGCGGCGCCGGCGGT
>JAWXBP010000364.1 GCA_034440135.1 Planctomycetia bacterium | reverse complement strand
CTCCTTCCCCAGCCGTCATGGCCAACGGAAGAGTGGTGTACAAAAAGAGTTACGCCAGGTCAATCACAAGAGACAGTGGAAGTAGATACCAATGGTCTCTCGACCGTGCCACAACCATGGACTGTGCCACAACGCGCGTTTTCATTGGGACGGATTCGTTGAGCCGGGCAATCGCAAATAGGAAACACTGAAAACTGAACACTTCAAACTCTCTTTCCTACTCGCTCTCTCCGAGCACGAGCGGTACGTCGACTTTGCTGCCTTCGCGGAGGACTGTGATTTTGACGCGTTCTCCGGGGCGTTTGCTTTCGACGATGGTGAGTAGGTCGTCGGCGGTGGAAATCGACTGGTCGTCGACGGCGACGATGAGATCGGCGGCGCTGCGGTCGACGGTTTGGTATTCGTAGACGAATGGGCCCTGGCGTTTGCGCTCGCGGATGAGCTTTGGTCCGCGCAGGCCAGCGCGTTCCGCTGGTCCGTCTGGGGCTAGGGCGGCGATCCGCAATCCTCGCTCGGTTCGCGAGACCAGTGCGATGCCGGTTTCGGGCCGGATGACGCGGCCGTCGTCGATCAGTTGTCGCACGACGCGGCTGATCATATTTGCGGGAATGGCGAAACCGACGCCGGAGCTTTGGCCGGTCTTGCTGGCGATGGCCGTGTTCATGCCGATGATGCGGCTTTTACTGTCGAGGAGCGGGCCGCCGGAGTTGCCGGGGTTGATCGCGGCGTCGGTCTGGATCACGGACTTGACCGTGCGATTGTTCCGCGTCGGCAAGGTGCGGTCCAAGCTGGAAATGATGCCGATCGTGAGCGTTCGGTCCAATCCGAAAGGATTGCCCAGGGCGAACACGCGTTGTCCGACGCGCAGCCGGCTGGAATCGGCGAATTTGACGGGGAACAGGCTTTCAGGCGGGGCGTCGATTTTGATCACCGCGACGTCGCTGTTGGCGTCGCCGCCGACGGGCGTGGCTTCGTACGATTTGCCGTCGTAGAGCGTGACCTGAATGTCGCGAGCGCCTTCGACGACGTGGAAGTTGGTCAGGATGTGACCTTGCTTATCGAGGACGGAACCGGAGCCGGCGCCTTCCGATTCGTATTCGAGCAACATGAATGCGCTCGGTCGCGTGGCGACGGTGCTGATATTGACGACGCTGCGGTTGACGTTTTCGTAAACGGAAACATTCACGCGCTCGTCCGGCGACAATTCGTCGAGCGGCACGCGCTCGTCGGTGACCTGGGCCTCGGGCGCGGTCGGCAATCTCAATCGCGGCTCGGTTTGTTGGGCCATCGCCAGGCGCGTGCGCGGCACTTCGAGATAGAAGATCGAGACGCCCGCGCCGAGCGCGGCGGAGATGAGGCAGACGAAGATAGTGTTGCGCGTCATGGGTACACCGTGGGGCGATGAGCGGCTGCTTATCTAGTTTGAAATTTTCAGTTTTCAGTGAGAAAGTCGTTGTGGCAAGGTCTCATGGCCGTGCCGCTGAATGCGCGGTTGCGAGTGGAAAGGGAGACCTTCGGTCTAAGAGGTGGCACGGTCGGGAGACCGTGCCACAACGTGCGTGTTTAGTTTTCAGTGCTTTGGATTCTGGTCCTCGCTGAAAACTGAACACTTCAAACTTCAAACTTAGGAATCCGAACTTCAAACTCCCCTCGCACTCTTCCTAAAATACCGCACGACCGTATTGTTGGACGAGATCATTCCTGCCGCAATCTTCCGCAAGACCGCGAGGCTTTCGCTGTCCGTTGAACCGCGCAAGATTACCCGTAGCACGCATTCGCTAGGGTCTCTTCATGGGATTCATCAACGGGTTCCGATACCGATAGCGTTCACTCAATTTGCGACCGCGAGCGGGTTCCTCGCGGCGACGGCTGACTGAATCCCTCTATACGATCCTCGGGGAGGAAGTTCGATGATGGTCTGTTTACGACCACGACTGTTCCGCCGCGCGGCGCTCGCCTGCCTGGCCGCGGCGCTCGGATGGGCGCCCCCATCGGCGCTCGCGCTGATGCCCTGGTCGGGCGAAGGGCCTTGTTCGGCGCTGATGTCGGCGGGAAATGTGGCGTGGCACTGCGATTTTCGCGACTATCGCGATGGCGCGAGGGACGCGGGCGGCGACGACCTGGCGACATGCGATCCGCAACCGGACCTGCCTGCGGACGACGTGTTGGCGGCGGATCATGCGGCCGCGCTGACCTTGCCGTACGACTGGCAAGCGGGCGTCGCCTGCGGGCCGACCGATTGGGCGGACGAGCAGACCGCGCAGCATGCGCCAGCCTCCGTTGCAAATGCGTTAGGCGCTGTCGCGGACCTGGTCTCCGTGCGGGCGTTCGCCCCGGTTTCTTGGGACGACCTATGGGTTGCAGCGGGCAAAGTGATGGAGCGATCCCAACTCAACGCCCGGCCGGCAGCAACTGCCAGTGCGGGCACGCGCGCTGGCGCCGAAATCGCGGTGCGTACGGTGGCAGGACAGATGAGCGGCGTGTTGGGGGCGCTGGGCCGGCAATGCCTGGGAGCAGCGTCGGCGCTGGATCGCGTGGCGGCGGAGGATTCCGTGCCGGCGCAGTCGTTGTGGTTTTCGACTTCGAAGCCGACTTGTTTCGACCGGTGAGCGAAGGGAACTAGGCGAGCTCTGGCAGCGCCCTTGGTTTTGGCGCGACCGGTTTAGGGCTCGAGAGGAAGCGGCGTTCCACGAAGACATGGAACGGCCAGGTCAACGCGACGGAGGCAACGAAGCAGATGGGAAGCGTCACCAGCAGCGTGACCGGCGTGCTGTCGAAACCGAAATGCTGCATGGCGTGAGCGATGAACTTCACGACCGGCCAATGGATCAAATACAGGCTGTAACACATGAGGCCGAAGAAGGCCAGCGGTTTGAGCACGCGGATTTCGGCGAGGCGACGGTCATACGGGTGCATCGCCAGCAATGCCAGCGCGAAGACGTAGGCGACGCCGTAGGATTGCGTGTTGTTGCCATGGAGTTCGAGCCACGGGGCGAGCGAGCGGCATTGCCAGGCGAGCGCCGCGACTAGGACCGCCGCGATGGCGTACTT
>JAWXBP010000363.1 GCA_034440135.1 Planctomycetia bacterium | reverse complement strand
TCACCGAGGGAAGCACAAGTTCAAGCACACCCCCTCAACCTACCACGCCCAACAACCATGCCGATTCGGGAACGGTTACCCATTAACAAAGCGGCGATCGCGTCGCTGACCGCCTTCGCCACGAATCGGTGGGGGTTCCAGAGCCAGCGAAGGTGATTCGGTCTCGGGAACGCGAACAGGTTATACCACTCGCCAGGCAAATCGCCTCTGATGTCGCGGCAGATGATATGAAAGTCGGTTCGCCCAGGATTCGGAGCGAAAAACGTCCAACGAGGCAACAGGTTGAGGATATCGATTCGTGCCAGTCGGTGCCACCATGCGTAGCTGAACTGATGCACTACGCTAGCCGCAAACCAGAACGAAAGGATGCCTACACTCAAAGATAATAGAGCTGGTTCACCCGAGCCGAACGGCCATACGGCTACGAGCCCTAGCTTAAAGAAGAAGGCAGCCATGCCGGATTCATCCGTTAGGACGCAGCTCGCGGGCCATATCGCCCCGCAGTTCTAACAATTGGCCGAGCGTGGGTGCAATTTCGAGTTGAGAGGCCAATTGCTGGATTTTGGTGATGATTTCTCGATCATGCTCACTCAGGTCAAGTCCACCGTGGCGTGTTTCCCACATGGCTTCATGCACGGCCGCTTGTGCTTCCGCTTGCTCTTCGGTGTGATCCAGCCGATCCGTAAACTGACGGCCCCGAAGCTGGGCCACAGTAATGAGCGCATCCAAGCTGGCCAATTCAGCGACGGTCAATCCGCGGTTTCCGACATTCGCTTTCCCCATGATCGAAGGTCCTTTGGTAGGTTTCGGTGGGCCGAATTGCGCGCACCTCGTTATTGTCAGCTTCGCCACGAAGTATCGCAATAGCCCAAACACCAGTTCCAACTGTTATCGTTGAGTTAACCTTTCCCTAAGCGCCCATCGTCGAAGCGGCCTTTGCCGTGCACGACCGGCGTTCGCATCCCGCGATGTTTTCGACGGTAGCGTCATGTCCCCCGAAAGATGCCTCGACTATCCCCACGAACTCCACTGGTCTGTAGGCGAGTTTCAGGCAACTCGCGACGTTCGCTTAGTGAAAGCTCAGACTTAGTTTTGCCCGACGCGGTCTGGAGCGATTTTGTCGTCGCTACACCGGAGCGACTATGCTATTTTCAGGGGCAGCTTCGGCCCTATTGCAAAACTCGCTCGTTGGCACGACGTGTCGTGCCACGCCTCATTACATGGGTGAATTGTGACGCCCCGTTTTTTGATTTATGGCGCTAGTGGATACACCGGGCAGTTGGCGGCCGAGCGCGCAATCGAGATAGGGATGCAACCGGTACTGGCTGGTCGCAGTCGTGAAAAGCTCCAGCCGTTAGCCGATCGGTTGGGTCTTGAGTGCCGGGTGTTCAGCCTAGAATCGCCCGTGGGGGTGAGCGAAGGGATTCGAGGAATGTCCGCCGTATTGCTCGCGGCCGGACCGTTTTCGGCAACGTCGCGTCCGGTGGTCGACGCCTGCGTGCAGCACGGCGTCCACTACATCGACATCACTGGCGAGATCAGCGTTTTCGAGGCCCTGGCCGATCGTGACGAGGCAGCGAAGTCAGCAGGAATCATGATACTGCCGGGCGCGGGCTTCGACGTCGTACCCAGCGATTGCCTCGCGGCGCACCTCCACCGTCGCCTGCCGGGAGCGAAGCGGCTACGTCTGTCGATCGGTGGTATGGGAGGGATTACGCGCGGGACGGCGAAGACCATGGCCGAAGCCTTGGGGAGAGGTACACAGGTGCGGCGGGAGGGGCGAATTGTGGAGTTGCGACACGCGCCACGATCGACCGTGGACTTCGGCGCTGGTGCGCGACCGGTTGTCGGTGTGAGTTGGGGTGATATCTCCACGGCCTGGCATTCGACACACATTCCCGATATCGAGGTCTTTTTCGAGGCGACCCCGATGCTGTCGCTGGCCACGGCCATCCCGCGTCCAGTGAGGCGGTTACTGGCGACGAAGTTCAGCCAAAAGGTGCTCAAGAGGCAGATCGAGAAAAGATTGCCAATCGGTCCCACGCCGAAGCAGCGTGAGCGCTCCCGCAGCATCGTGGTCGGCGAGGCGTGGGACGGAATGGAATTGCATATAACGAGTCGGCTGGAAACGGTGGAAGCCTATACGCTCACCGCATGGACCGCGGTAGAGATTGCACGTCGCGCATCGGTCGGCGAGGCGGTCGCAGGCTACCAGACACCTTCGACCGCCTATGGCGCGGACTTCATCATGACTTTTGCCGGTGTAATCCGACAGGATTCCTGAGATTATGTCGCCGGAAACGTCATTAGCGCCGACGACCTTCTCATTCATCTTCGAGTGTTGCGAAGACGTGCTTGGCAATCTACGGACAGGTCAGCGGCTGAATTGGGTTGGGCGTGGAGGGTCTCCAAGGTGATGGGGCAGAGGAAATCGAGGGCGGAGTAACGGCGCTGGATGTTGTAGTAGGCCAGGAAGCTGACGATCTCGTTGCGGGCCTGGGAGCTGCCTTCGTAGTCGGTCTGGATGGTGCCGGCTATCCAAAATTGACATGGGACCAACGAATACGGTGCCCTCGATCGAGAGTTGAGAAGTTCGCCGATTATTGCCGCCCCCATTGTGTGAGAACAACGCAACAACGGAAAAAACGTCACCGTCCCGCAACGTACGTGGGAATCACGAACGTCTTCCATGCGAACGAGTAGCTTCCGACCGGCTCACTCTCCGATCGCCAGAGCGCCACGCTGCCATCAGCCGCCATCGACGCCATATTGTGGCCGTCGTTGGAAAAAGCCAAATTCGCTGGACAATCCTGTTTGGATAGCGAACGAGCTAGTTCGCCAGTCGCGACTTCCCAAATGCGCACGCCGCCGTCGCTGGAAGCTGCGGCAACATGCTTCGCGTCGTGGCTGAACCGAACCGCATGCACTCGGCAGTCGCCGCACGACAGCACGCGCGATGATTTCTGGCCAGATGGCTCCCAAATCCGCACCGTACCATCGTAGCTACCGGACGCGAGCAGGCTGCCGTCGTCGCTGAACGCCACCGCGTTCACGTCATCCGTGTGTTCGCTCAGCGTTCGCAGGTGCGCCCCGCTGTCGGCGTCCCAGAGCTTAACCGTATGATCCCGGCTCCCCGTCGCGACGAGATTCGATCGGCCGGAATAGGACAGCGACGGAATGGAGCCGTCGTGGGCGGCGATTTGATAGACTTGTTTTTGAGCGACAAGGTCCCATGCCCGCAAAGTGCGATCATCACCGGCGGAGAAGAGCATTTCGCCGGTGCGATTGAATGCAACTCCGTGGACATCATCGACATGTCCGTCCAGTTCTCCACGCAGTTGAAGCGATGATGTGTCCCAAAGTCGAATGCGGTTGTCCCCGCCGCCGGTCGCCAAGGATTGTCCGTCCGGGCTGATCGCGACGCAGAACAACCAGTTCTGATGCGCCGAACTTTGTGCGTACACCTCGCCGTCCGTAACGTCGATCGCACTCAACTCCCCTTCACCATTTCCCACGTAAAGCGACTTGCTGTCCCGAGAAAACGCTGCCGTTACCACGGCGTGGCGATAAATGCGCCGCATGGCCAGCCCAGTAGCGATCGGGTCGGGCGGCAACTCGGACAATTTTGTATGCACCAGGCTGTCTTGCAGCCGCTGAATCCCCTGCTTGGTCATCCGCGTTTCGAAAATGCGCATTTCTTGCACGTGCGCAAGTTGTTGTAGTACGGTCACACTACTGTCGGTAACCGGGCTCTCCACGAGGTCCAGTTCCCGCAGTTCCGGAAGATTACGCAGGTGTGGTGCCAGTTCGGTCACCATCGCATCGTCGAACTTGTCGCCGCGCAAGTAAACCCGGTACACGACTTTACTGCGACGGAGCACGAGACCGCCCTGGGCTTCGATCGCCACAATCGCGATCTGGTGCAGATAATCGCGATAGTATCCCCGTCCCACGAATGCCACGAGCACGGCGCAGATCGCCACAAAGACAAACAGCGACCGCAGGCCAAAACGTCGCCATTGACGCTTTCGTACTGGCCGAAATGGTTCAGGTTGATCGATGCTCATCGATGCCCTTGCGGAAGCTGGCGAGGAGAGCCCATTCCAACGCTGATTGAAGAAGCGGTTCGAACTCTAAGACGAGCCAGCGCGGCTAACAATTGCAAGAATCTCATCGATTTCAGCGCGGCCGTCCGCCTCGCTTTTCGATGGGTCGTTCCGCACTCAACAACATCCCGAACACCGCGTCGTGCGCCATCCGCCGAATGCTGAGGCGCTCGCTTGCCGGGGACAACTGAAATGAAGTGGCGACGGACGGCAATTGAATACCGAAGTTGTTTCTCACAGCATTCAAATCACTCACGTCCACGTCGCCGTCGCCATCGGTATCACCGAGCCCTGTACCGCCGAAATTGTTTCGTACATTGTTCAAGTCGACGATATCCACGTCGCCGTCACCATTCGTGTCACCAGGCGTGGCGGTGTCTCCGATTACTTGAATGATCGTGACAACCTCGCCCGTCCCCCCGTCGTCGTCCAGCACGTTCAGTCTCACAACATACGTGCCAGCCAAGCTGGGCGTGAACGTGAACGCTTGATTCGTCCCCGCAGCGATCAGCGCGCCCTGTCGTTCAACACGCCAATCATAGGCAAAGACGTCAAGCGTGCCAGGGTCGTCGATGACTGCGGACAATTGAATTGGCTCCCCAATCGGAGACTCGGCGACCGCGCCCGAAATCGAAGCCTGAGGGGCGACATTGTTCACGGCGAATTGAAGACTCTCGACATCCGAGCCGCCGTCGACATCTCGCAAGGTGACGTTGATCGAGGTCAACAGCGGCGCGGGCCCCTCGGGATCGTCAAGATAGCGGTGCTGTACCTGGAAGTCCTTGGTGTTGGCAGGCAACGACAACACTTCCGCTTCGCTACCATCGCCCCAGTCGATGATCAACTCAAACGTGTCGTCCGGACTCCACTCAAGGATCGAGCCTTGGAGCAACGCCACTTCATTCTCGTTGATATCGTCAATCGCCAAATTGGTCAGCAACGGGGGCGAATTGAGCACGTTGACTTGTCGAGTGACGACACCAGCGAACGTGCCATCTTCGTTGGTCAAATCAACCGTCATGGTGCGCTGCGCAGGTCCGCTGAGGTATGTGTGCGTTTTTGCGCCTCGCGAATTGTAGACGTTCGACGTGCCGTCGCCCCAATGTACCGTCCACATAGTCACCGTGTCCGCGCCGTGATCAACCACCGTCCCCAGTGTCAGGGAATAAGTCGCTCCTTCCGTAGTCGACGCAGGGCCTGCAATCGTGGTCGCTGGCGGAGCGTCATTTACCTGTAGCAAAGTGGAGGCAAAGCCGAACGCACCTTTGGAGTCCGTGACGCGAACACTGACCTGGTCCCATACGGCTGGACCGTCGTTGATTCCCAGGGCGTTGAGCTGCGCCCAGCTGAGGGATGGACTCTGTCCCACCGCGTCGCCATATTCGCCGTCGCCGTTGACATCCCAACTAAAGGTGAGGGAGTGGTCGACGTCAGGGTCGAAGGATCCCGACGCGTCGAACTGCACTTGGCCCCCCTCAGCCACCGCATATGGTCCGCCTGGCGCGGCCACGGGCGTCGCGTTGGCCGTCAGGTATCGCTGTAGGAAAACGTCGACGCTGTCGCCGCCAGGTGATTCGCTATTCCAAACGATCGTGAATTCACCGTTGGAAGCGACGCCGATGCTTGGGAGGTTCTGCTGCGCTTCCGTCGTGGTGTTGACCGGGAACTCGTCCCCGCGCGAACGCCCGATCCAATTGAAGCGGCGAGCGTAGACGCCCCAGTCGTCGCCGTCCTGCTGCTGACTCGCCCACGTGAGCACCACATTGTTGTCATCGTCGCGACCGATTGCCGGATGTTGTTGGTGTCCGACAGTGAATTGATTTACCAGAAATTCGTCGGATGCGGCTTGCCCGTCCGACGCAAAGCGCCGCGCGTAGACGCCATAGCCGTCGCCGTCCTGGACGTCGCTCATCCAAGTGACCCAATAGTCCCCCTCCTCGTCCATCACTACGCGAGAAAACTTCTGGTGTCCCGCTGTTGTCGAGTTGACTCGTTCTTCGCCGCTCAACGGTTGCCCGGCGGTGCTATATCGCCGCGCGTAAACATCGTAGCCACTGCCGTCCTGACTTCGGTTCGACCAGGTGACAACAGAGGCTCCTTCGCCATTCATTGCCACGCTCGCCAGGCGTTGGTCACTCAAGATCGTCTCGTTGACGCGAAATTCATTGTCAAGTGGCGTCCCGTCGCTGGCAAAGCGGCGCGCGTAGACGCCGTAGCCGAAGCCATCCTGCACCTTGCTCTCCCATGCCACGATAAAGTCGCCCGTGGCATCAAACGCCACGCTCGACTTGGTTTGATCGCCGAAAGTGTAGGTGTTGAGAGGAAACTCGGCGCTGATGGCCTCGCCCTGAGCATTGAAACGCCGGGCGTAGACGCCATAGCCGTCGCCGTCCTGTCCGGAACTCGACCAGGTGACGAGAAAACCACCGGTCGGATCCGCGGCCAATGTCGAAAATCGCTGCTGGCCGGCGGTGGTTTCGTTTACCAGGAATTCATCGCCCGACGGGATACCGTTCGCACCAAGAATTCGGGCGTAGACACCCCAACCATCGCCGTCCTGACCTTCGCTCGCCCAGGTCGTGATCACGGATCCATCGCCCAACATCACGGTATTCGCCAGCGAAGAGGGAGATGTACGCTGCTCTCCAGCCGTATGTTGATTCACGCGTGCTTCCGGCCCTGTGGCCACAGGCGGAACGATGCTGAATCGCCGTTCGAAATCCCCGCCCGGCAGACCGTCGTAGTTGCCGTCGATCGCGCCGCCGTTAGGAACACCGATGGAATCAGTGGCGAGTAAACGGTAGTTTCCGACCGCCAGTGGAGCGCTGAACGAGATCGATGCTTGATCTCCGCAGCCCAACGCATCTTGTTGGACGACGACGGATTCAATCAAATCACTGACATCCTGAGCATTCCGAAACAGCTTCCAGCGTTCGGTATTTGTGGCGCTTGCCGGCCCGTCGTTGGAAACACGGCCGAAGAAACCAACTTCCATTGCCTTCAGATGCTCTTGAACCAGTGCATTTTCGGCGATGGGCGATGTTTCGCCGGGCGCGTTCACTTGATGCACTTGGGAAGTTCCGAGAACCGCGTCGGTCCGCACCAAATATCGCGGAGGATCGCCGTTCGTGAAGCCCACCCCCACGCGTCCCTGGCGATCGACCCCGATACTGCTGACCGGCCACTGAAGAGGCGCGCCGAGTCGAACCCCGTTTTCATCCCGCTCCTGAAGAAACGGCAAGCCGTTCTCCGTGTAGAGGGTCACCGAGTGGCCGTCAGGATAGGCGACGATGTTCGACGCCGATCGATGTGCGACGTGTTCGTATCGAATTCGAGTTCCATCGACCGCATACTGGGAGAAGTACATGCGGTTTTCGAAGTTATACAGCACACTGGTTCTGCCGATAGCGTCGATCGCAACAACTTTAATACCCGGTTCATTGATGTAAAGGCTCGTACCGTCCACGAAGAAAACTGCGACGTCACTTCTATAGGGCACGCCCAAATATGAAATCGCAAAGTCGCCGCGTTGGTTGAAGGAGAACTGACGGCCATGGTCGGATCGCCCAATAGGCGTCGCCGGCGAAAGTGGCGTTCCGTCCGCGGAGTAGCGGCGAAAGTAGGTAATATTGCCCTCGGCGTAAAAGAGGGTGAAGTTCCCGTTGGCCTGGGAGAACGCGGTGATATGGCCGTCGAGTCCAGGTCGATCCTCGTTGACCAAAAACTGCTCCGTGAGTGGCTTGCCGTTCCGATCATAGAACTGCGCAACGGTATCTTGGCTGCGATGACCGGGATAGATGCCCGAACACTGCGAGACGTACCCGCCGCCCGGCGCGGCGGTGAACAGGCCTGCGCAACCGTCTTCCGGCGGAGTGGCCAGGAGTTCGCCAGCAGGTCCGTAGAATCCCGTTGAATCGGCGAAGCGCCCCGAAGCATCCTCATTTGATCCTTGCGGAGGATCCACCTCGCCGCCGAGTGCGACCGCCAACAACATTCGGTTCTCCAGCGGTTGTAGCCCGAGTCGCCCTTGTTCTCGAAATGATTTGCCACGACTCTTGAACATATTCCAATACTCCTTACCGCAAGTGCATGTCCGTCCCGGTTGTATCTGGTTTCCATCTGCCGAACAAGAAAATTGCAGGCCGAATCTCCCAATCTGCTCGAAAGGCCAGAGATCATTACCTGGCTTCGGGCGTATCAATGTATGGCCAACGAATTTACGCCGATGAAGTCCGTACTGACGTGGCGACCAAATGGCTTGCCGCTACGGTCGTCGCGCGACCAGCTGATCAACTAGGCTCAGCTGATGTCAGACTGCCTTTCTTAATTTTCTTACGGAGCGCCAGCCCCACGCGACCAGCTCCCAGAGGATCATGATTGCCACCACCGTGGCGATGATAATGCACACCCATCGCATCGAAATCATGAACGCGATAAATCGACAGCCCCGCCCAGCCCAAGCTAGCAACCGCCCAAAGCGCCACGCGGTCTCTTGCCCACGCGATGAGCCGCTGGCGACGGAGTTCCCAGCCTGTGGGCCTTAGATCAGCCCGTGGGACGTGGGAAGGATTGCCGTTCATTGTGGGGGGTGTCGTCAAATAGCCAACGAGCGGCCGAACAAGTCAAAACAATACCTGAGCACATTCGTTGCAGCATTGACAACGGATGACTTTCGATCGCGCAGTCCGTGGCGCATGCGTCCTCCAGCGCAATAGTCTAATTTTGATGCCCATTGCAGCACTTCCCAAGCCTGCCCGGTCCATGTCAAAATTGTCTATATGACGCCGTTCATTCAGTAGTATGCTCACGGAGACGATCCATGCCAGTTCTAGCTTCGGAAACCGCCAGTGCCACGGCCGGCCGCGAAGGCAAAGCCACCAGCCCGGATGGCAAGATCAATCTGAATCTTTCTCCACCCGGATCGAATGGTCCTGGCACGAATCCGGAGCAGTTGTTCGCGGCCGGCTATTCCGCCTGCTTCGGCGGCGCGATCGGGGCAGCTAGCGCGCTCGCGAAGATTTCCCTGAGGCCGAGCGACATCAAGGTGACCGCGACGGTGAATCTCAACAAGGATGACAGTGGTTACTTCCTGAACGTGACGCTGGACGCCGAACTGAATGGCGTCGATCAATTACAGGCTGAGGCGCTCGTCGCCAAAGCACACACCATCTGCCCATATTCCAAGGCGACACGTGGCAATATCGAGGTGGCACTGCAGGCGAATGGCAAAGCGGTGCACGCGGTGGCCTAAACTGTTGTGAGCTTGGGTAAGTGAGTGCCGCAATGTCATTGAAGGAGTGCCTCCAAGATCCCCCCGAAGTGAACGTATGCTGACAGAGCCGACGCGCGACGAAGTCGATCAAATAATGGGGCCGGTCGTGCTTGAATTTGGCGCGTCGTGGTGTCCACATTGCGAAGCCATTCAATCGACGATGGCGGAGCTGCGTTCGCGATACACGACGATTCGGCACATCCCCGTGGAAGATGGAAGAGGACGTCGGCTCGGCCGATCGTTTCGCGTCAAACTCTGGCCAACGTTGATCTTCCTGCGCGACGGTCGAGTCATTCACGAATTGGTGCGGCCTTCGGCGACTGAAATGGCCCGTGGGTTTGAGATGCTCCATTCAGGCGGACACGAATAAAGGGAGATATCCGAATCGTCGTCACATTCATTCAGCGTACTAGGCAAGGCCAACGTGGCTATCGCTGCTCAATCGGGCGAGACATTCCCCAACTCGGCCGTTCGTAAATCCTGGCTCGACGAGTTCCGCAATGTTCTCTCGAACGACACGCCACTTGCTCTATCACTTACTTGTAACGGCAGTAGTGGCCCTTGCTGGCGGTACAAGGGCGGCGGAAATGGAAACAGTAAGAGTTGCTCCCGACAGCAACGGCTTCATCCTGCATCCTTCCGGTGACAGCTATATCCCCTGGGGGCACAACTATGCTTCAGTCGACCTTATGGAAAGGCTTGCCAAGGACCCCGACCGTGTCGAGCGCGATTTCATCGACATGCAGGCCGCCGGCACTTCCGTTGCTCGAATTCATCCGGAGCTGCCCCGTATCCTGAACGGTCCTGATAGCGCCAATCCAGAGGCGATCGACCGACTCAGAACGCTGCTCAAAATCGCTGAAAATGCGGGCGTCTATCTCAAGATCACTGGGTTGGCTTGCTACAAGATCAAAGATCGTGCGGCCTGGTATGACTCCATGAATGAGGAAGACCGCTGGAAGACGCAAGCCTTCTTCTGGGAAACCATCGCGCGTACCTGTGCGGAAAGCCGAGCCGTCTTCGCCTATGATCTCGTCAACGAGCCCGCCGCAGCCGGCAACCCTTCCGACAGCTGGTACTTTGGTCGAATGGGTGATGTCGAATTCTGCCAGCGTCTCAGCCTCGATCCCGGCAAGCGCAACGGCGACGAAATCTTCCGCGAATGGACGAAGCGCATGGTTGCCTCCATCCGCAAGCACGACCAGACGCACTTGATCACCATGGGAATGCTTCCGTTCCCTGGTGCTTACAAGGGCGCATCAGAACAACTCGATTTTGTCTCGCCGCATCTCTATCCCGAAACAGGCAAGGTCGATGACGAGCTCCAGCTCCTCAAGCAATTCAACTGGGGCAAGCCGATCGTCATCGGCGAAACCTGCCCTTTGAGTTGTAGCGCGGATGAGGAACGCGAGTTCCTTCTCAAGAGCCGCGAACTTGCACACGGCTGGATCGGTCACTGGCCCGATGAGTCCCTTGCAGAACTTGCCGAGAAAAAGACGAACGGCACGGCCACCATCGAAAACGCGGTCTGGCTTTCCTGGGTAGAACTCTTTAGAGACATCGGCCCGCAGATGACGGACGAAACGGCGCGATGATGAAGCGCGCCTTTGCATCGTGACGCGAGGGACTCCGTACGGGCCTATCCTGGCAAGCCCGACACGATCGATCGCCCGTGACGGCAGCGTGCTAACGCTTGGCTTGGAATCGGTAGGTTGGCTCACCCATTTTAGAAACGTAGAAGATGTCGTGAATCGGATCCCAGGCGACATTGCTGTACCAGCCCGGCTTCGGAATGTCGGCTCCAGGGGGGAGCTTCACGATCAAGGTCCAGGTTTTTCCGCCGTCAGAGCTTCGAAATACTCCGTCGACACCCGCTACGACGATGCGGTCTTTGTCTTGAGGGTCGAGCAAGGGGCCAATCGATGCCTTGACCGGTGAACCCTGAACTCGCCAAGTTGCGCCCTGGTCGGTGCTGACAAAGAGCCCCTCTTGGCCGAGCCAATAGGCGGTGCCATGGAGCATGCGCACGACGCGCCCGATTGGTGAGAGATCAGATACTCGACTCCAGGTTTTGCCAGCATCCGTCGAGCGCTGGATTCCTTGGCCCTTCTGCGAATAAACCAGTGTCCGCGCGTCAAAGACGCCGAGACTGCCGCTCTTGTCAAATTCCGGATCATGGAACAGCTTCATCCAAGTGCCGCCGCCATCAGCACTGAACATCACCTGGCCACCTGATTCGTGCAGGCCAGCGAAAATAGTCTCCACTTCGGCGGCGGACCAATCAACGGCGGCAAAATCCCAATTCCGACCGACGTCGGTAAACTTCTGCCACGTACGTCCACCATCTCCTGCCCAGGCTCCTGTGCCATCGAGCATGAAGCAAGCGAGACGATTGCCTGCCGGATCGACATTGAGGGAAAACGCTGTCTCACAACGCCCGCTAACACTACCGCCGTCGCACCGCTTGAATGTCTCGGCACGATCCACCGATTTCCACACCCCCTGTCCTGGAACGATCATGTACACGTCACCGTTCGACGGATCGACAACAACTCCGGCCGTCCCGCCTGGCCAATCGATTTGCCTTCCATCGGCAGCCAGCTGCCGAATCGTCCCATCCGAGACGTTCACCCATGCCGCCTGCGGCTTCTCAGGCTCAGCGGCCGATCCGTCAATGGAAACGAGCATGACGGCCAACAATGCGGCCACCATAAAAACTCGGTACGTATGTACGGCAGGAATCGTCATGTATGTAATCTCACTCGTGGGGACGGGCTGAAGGCTTAATCAAAGACTCTGGCACCACGCAAGTCAAGCGTGAAGGTCATTTGCAGCGAGTCCAAGCGATTTGCTGCTGAACGACAGCTCAGACGTCGTTGCGCTAACCCCAGTTCTCACGCGCGTGCTTGACGGGTAGTCAGCCCGCTTTGTTATTCTCTTGGATTTATTGTCACAGCAACGTTGGCGAGCGTTCGTGTACTAGCGCGCGAATGCGACGCGACCGACGGCAGGCCTGTACGTCGATTCCTGAAATCCAAAAAAATTCCGGACTGGTATATACGACTGACAGCAACGCGAATTGGGGGGCCTACACCGGGTGCCTCGACGCATCACGCGCTGTCAACGTCTTCGCCACTCAGATCGCAATTGAACGAGCACCGCTAAAGCCTACGAAAAAAGGCCTAAATAGCACGCAAATAACAGTCAAGCAACTGCTCAATACATGCACGGCGGGGCGAACGAACTACTTCCGTGCGCGCTTCCCGACTTCGCGCAGCTCCAGTCCCAAGTAGGCGCACAGCTTCTCGGCAGTCTCCAAGTTCATCGAGCGCTCTTTGCGCATGAAGCGCGAAAGAATGCCATGCGAGATGCCGATTGCATTCGCAATCTCGAACTGACTTTGACCGCAGTCGCGAATCGCAGCACGTAGTACCGTGGAAAGTGTTTGCATACAGTCAAGGTAAGTGAAAGAAAAGTAGTCGTCAATAACGATATGACAATTGACACGTCTGCATTCGCGCGTATATTGCAATCACTCTCACGCTTCTCGTTCTCTTCATAGGAGCATTCTTCATGCAACTCCACGAACAGTATCGCCCGCGTGCTTGGCACGAAGTCGTCGGCCAAGACAAAGTCATCGCGAAGCTTGGCGCGTTGAAAGCACGCGGCTTGACGGGCCGCGCTTTTTGGCTCGCCGGAGTCTCCGGCAGCGGCAAGACGTCGATCGCAAGATTGATTGCCGGTGAAGTCGCCGATGACTTCGACACACTCGAAATCGATGCTGGCGAAGTCTCACTCTCCTGGCTACGCGAAACCGAACGCTCGCTCGCCTCACGCGGTCTCACCGGTCGCGGCCGCGCCGTCATCGTCAACGAAGCCCACGGCCTACGGAAAGACTCCATCCGCGC
>JAWXBP010000362.1 GCA_034440135.1 Planctomycetia bacterium | reverse complement strand
CGACCGCGCCGCCGGTGAGCTCCGTTGTGACGGCGTGTGTGTGAAAATGTCGCACCCCCGCGAGCTTGTCGCGGCGGGCTGTCTGGCCGTGGCGAATCAACACCTGGCCCGCGCGATCCGTACCATCTCGGTGGCGCGCGGCTACGATCCACGAGATTATGTGCTGGTCGCCTTCGGCGCGGCCGCGGGACAGCATGCCTGTGCCGTGGCCCGGGAGCTAGGCATCCGCCAAGTATTGAGCCATCCCGATGCCGGCCTGCTCAGCGCGTATGGCATCGGCCACGCGCAGCAGGAGCGGCACGAATCGCTCGGGGTGTATCGCATTGTCGACAATTCGTTGCCGACGGAGATCCACGCGATGCTGGAACCCGTCATGCTGCGGCTCGTCGATCAACTTGCGCGGGAAGCAAGCGTTAGCGCAGCGCAATGTCAGACAGCATGGTCGCTGGAACTGCGCTATCGCGGCTACGACGCGACGCTTGTCATCGACGGTGCGTCAACCGAAGCGGAGTCCAATGGCTCCCCTTGGCGAGCCGCTTTCGAACGCGCGCATCGCCAGGCGTACGGCTACCTCCATGAAGGACGAGCACTGGAGTTGGTGGCGGTTCACTGTGTGGCGCGTACGACGTCTCACGAACGACCGGCGCTTTCGACGGCCGCGCCGCCCGTAAACGCTGTGCCGCGACGGCATGTCGACGCGCACTTCGACGGCTGGCAAGCGACATCGCATTTCGACCGCGAGGCCTTGCCATGGGGCGCGGTAATCGAGGGGCCAGCGATCATCGCCGAACCGTTTGCGACGACGGTGATCGAACCTGGTTGGCGAGCTCAATTGCTGACCGGCGGCGAGTTGCTGCTGACCGACATCGCCGGGCCAGAGGCGCAAATGCACTCGGCCGGCGACGACGCCGTGATGCTCGAGGTCTTCAATCAACAGTTCGCCGGCATCGCGGAACAGATGGGCGTCACGCTGCGCAACACGGCGACCAGCGTGAACGTCAAGGAGCGACTCGATTTTAGTTGCGCACTGTTCACTTCGACAGGCGACCTCGTCGTCAATGCGCCGCACATTCCCGTTCACCTGGGCGCGATGGGAGAAACCGTGCGGCGCGTGATCGCCGACAATCCCGACATCGCGCCGGGCGACGTCTATGTCACCAACGATCCGTATCGCGGTGGGTCGCACTTGCCGGACGTGACAGTCGTTACGCCGGTCCATGGTCAGACGCATGGTGAACTGTTGTTCTTCACTGCCAGCCGCGCGCACCACGCGGAGATCGGCGGTATCACGCCCGGATCCATGCCGCCGTTCTCGAAGAAGCTCGCGGAAGAAGGCGTCTTGATCCGCAATCTCAAGCTCATCGACGCCGGCACATCGCGATTCGCCGAATTGGAACGCATCCTGTGCGAGGCGCCGTATCCCAGTCGCAACGTGGCCGAGAATCTCGCCGACGTCCGCGCGCAAGTCGCCGCGAATCACTACGGACTGCGCGCGTTGGAAGCATTAGTGGCGCGCTATACATTGCCCGTCGTGCGGCAATATATGGAGCGCATCCAAGCCGCGGCCGAACAGAAGCTCCGCGCCGCCGTCGCAAAGTTGCCGCGCGGCCAGCGGCGATTCACGGATCATTTGGACGATGGCACGCCGATCGCCGTCGCGATCACGGTTGATGATGCAGGGCTGGAAATTGATTTCGAGGGCACGGGACCAGTTTCCGCGGGAAATCTGAACGCCAATCGCGCCATTGTTCACGCGGCCGTGATGTACTGCCTGCGCGTGTTGATCGATGAGGACATTCCCCTCAACGCTGGCGTGATGAAGCCGGTACGCATTAAGTTGCCGGAGTGCCTGTTGAATCCACCGGAGCGAGACGTGCCGGAAGATTGCGCGGCCATCGTTGGCGGCAACGTGGAGACTTCGCAGCGCATCGTCGACGTGCTGCTCGGCGCGTTCGGCCTCGCCGCCGCGAGCCAAGGGACGATGAACAACCTGTTATTCGGCGACGGTTCGTTCGGTTACTACGAAACCATCTGCGGCGGCGCCGGCGCAACTTCGCGGAAACCCGGCGCGGATGCAGTTCACACGCACATGACCAACACGCGCCTCACCGATCCAGAAGTGTTGGAGCGGCGCTACCCCGTCGTATTGCAAGAATTCCGCATCCGCACCGGGTCCGGCGGCGCTGGACAACATCGCGGCGGACACGGGGTGGTGCGACGATTGGAATTCCTGCGACCGCTCGTCGTCTCACTCCTCACGCAGCGCCGTGGACCTTATGCTCCGTATGGCTCAGACGGCGGACAGCCCGGCGCACTCGGTCGCAACTCGCTACAACGCGCCAACGGCGAAATGATCGAACTGCCCGGCGCGGCGCAGTTGTCAATCGAAACAGGCGACGTGCTCACCATCGAAACCCCCGGCGGCGGCGGCTGGGGCAAGATTCTCGATCGAGCAGGGCAGCAGGAAGTGACGGATAGCAACAGGCCTTCAGTAAAAAGTGAACACTGAAAACTTCAAACTCTCACTCGCCCAAACTCCGCCGACATTGGCGTTTCGATGGCCACTCCACGGCAGCGCCGCCAAATGTAGGCGCCGACAAAGACCAGTCCCGCCCCGAGGATATCTGCCAGCCAATCGTAGACGTCGCAGGAGCGGCCAGTGAAGGGTTGCGTCAGCTCGTCGAGCCAGGCGTACGACGCCACGCAGACGAACGCCATTGAGAAGCTCCGCGCCAAGCCGCGGGCATTGCTCTTTCCTAGCACGCGCCGCTGGGCAACCACGTACCAGACCAGTAGACTTGCGAACACTGTGTAGACAATGAAATGCGGCGCTTTGTCCCAGATTCGCCAAGCGCCCAGCGGCATCTTCGGCAGCGGCCAGTGCATGGCCAATATCTGCAATGGCAGAAACAAGGCCAACAGAGCGAACGCCAGACGCGCCCGAGATCTTCGTTGTTCGAGCGGCGCGGTCGACAAAGGTTGCTCCGTACAATGCGGTAGGAGAAGTAGGTGTAGGAGGCGGAGTAGGTGAAGTAGATCGTTGATTCGCTCGAAGGTCCTACTTCAACAGTTCGGCATACGGCACTTTACGTTGCAAGGGACGCGAATGATCGCTAAGTCGATGAAAGCCGTCAAGAAAGCTTCGGCAGGGCCGGGGCTTACCTGGATTGCCGAGACGCCCACGCCTGCCATTGGGCCCCGGGACGTCCTGGTCGCAGTGACTCATGCCGGCGTCTGCGGGACCGATCGCCATATCTACGAGTGGGATGCCTGGAGCGCGTCGCGCGTCCCGCTGGGCACCACGGTGGGCCATGAATTCGTCGGCCGCGTGGTGGCCGTCGGCGCGGCGGTCGAGCGCACGCAAGTCGGCGCGCGAATCAGCGGCGAAGGGCACATCGGCTGCGGCGTTTGCGAGCCGTGCCGGACCGGCAACGGTCACATCTGCGAGCGCGTCGATATCATCGGCATCGATCGCGACGGCTGCTTCGCGGAGTACGTGGCCATCCCCGAGGAAAACGTCTGGCCGGTCCATCCGGACATTCCCGATCACGTGGCGGCCGTGTTCGATCCGCTTGGCAACGCGATGCACACCGTGATGGCCGCGGGCGTCAGCGGTCGCAGCGTGCTGGTAACCGGCGTCGGCATCATTGGTCTGATGGCGGTCACGATCGCCCGCGCGGCCGGCGCAGGCACGATTCTGGTCACCGACGCCAATCCTGCGCGGCTGGAACTCGCCAAACGACTCGGCGCGGATCACGCCTGGAACGCGGCGGACGAGCAGTGGCCGGCCGAAGCCCGCCGCGTAACGCACGATCAAGGCCCGCAAGTGCTGCTGGAAATGTCCGGCCACCCGCGCGCCATCCGGCAAGGCTTTTCCGCGCTTCGCAACGGCGGCACCGCGGCGCTGCTGGGCCTGCCGTCGAAGCCCGTCGAGCTGGACCTGCCCAACGACATCATCTTCAAAGGCGCCACAGTCCTCGGCATCAACGGCCGCCGGATGTACGAAACCTGGTACCAGGTCGAGAGCTTCGTCCTCTCCGGCCGCCTCCAACTGGAGCCGATCATCACGCACCAAATCGACTTCGACGACTTCGACCGCGCGTTCAAGATGATGCAAAGCGGCGAAGCGATTAAGGTGGTGCTGCGGATGAATTCGGCGTCGGTCTGAGTTTGATGCGTTGACTCAGATCAGAGGCTATTACTGGAACTATACAAGCCGACGTCGCATTTTGGAATTCTTTCGCACGAAAGCCGCCGATTGCTCACCGCCAATAAACCATCAACGCCGCTGCCGTCATCAGCCACAGCACAAAAATCAAATTGAACTGCCCGCGGCCGAAGTCCAATTTACCGGACTTCACCAGGTCGATGAACAGTCCGCAAAAGGCCAGGTGGAGCGTGATCGCGCCGGTAATGCGCACGCAGTCCCAGGCTACGGCTGGCGTCAGCGATGCTTGTTCGTCGATGTTGCCGACCGCCACCAACACCACGATGATCGACAGCAAGCCGACGAGCGTCAGAAAGAGCGACGCCTCGTAGCCGCGGCCCGGCCGCCGAATGCGATCGGGAAACTGGGCTAGATGCGGCTTCAACAATTCCACCGCGCGAACCCGGTCTTCCGCGTCAACCAGCACGGCCGAACGGCGAAAGCACCGCTCCCCCGTGGAATGCACGCCGGCCTTGAGCAAGCGTTCCTGAAACGCCGCGGCGCATCCCGGGTCGCGAAACGTCGCCACTACAATCCGATCGGTCGCCTGCACGCCGCCCGCATACGGCCCAATATCCGCCGGGCGCTCTGCATTGGCCTGCAACTTGGCGAGCTTTTCGCGAATCACTTCGGCGGATTTCGGCTGCTTGCCGTCAGGGGAATCCATGTTCGGCCGTTGCGGAAAAGTTAACGCGTCGGCATGTGAGCTTTGCCAATATACTACCGCGCTGCCGACGGACACCGTTCGCCAAGTATCACTTTTATGTGGCCCATCCCGCCTTACCCCAGCATCTTCTCCACCACATTCCCATGCACGTCGGTTAGCCGGAAATCGCGTCCCTGGAAACGGTACGTGAGCTTCGTGTGATCGAAGCCGAGGAGGTGCAGGATCGTGGCGTGGAGGTCGTGGACGTGGACTTTGTCGACCGCGGCGTTGAAGCCGAGCTCGTCCGTTTCGCCAATCGTCGTGCCGGCTTTCACGCCGCCCCCGGCCAGCCACATCGTGAAGGCGTTCGGGTGATGGTCGCGGCCGTCGTCGCCCCCTTGGACCATCGGCGTGCGGCCGAATTCGCCGCCCCAGATGATGAGCGTTTCGTCCAAGAGTCCGCGGCGTTTGAGATCGGCCACGAGCGCCGCCGAGGCCTGGTCGGTGATCTTGGTCGACTCCTTGAGCCCGTTCGACAGACCGCCGTGGTGGTCCCAGGATTCGTGGAATAGCTCGACGAACCTTACGCCGCGTTCGATGAGTCGCCGCGCTAGCAAACAATTTGCCGCGAACGACGGCTCGCCGGGCTTAGCGCCGTAGAGCGCCAAAGTCTCCGGGGTCTCATCGGAGATATCCATCAACTCCGGCGCGCTGGCCTGCATCTGGAACGCCATCTCGAAGGAGTTGATCCGCGTGGCGACTTCGGGATCGCCGGTCACTTCCAGGTGGCGCCGGTTCAACCGCGCGAGCGTGTCGAGCGAATCGCGTTGCATCTGGCGATCGATGCCGGCCGGGCTCGACAGATACAGAATCGGGTCTCCTTCGCCGCGAAACGGCACGCCTTGGTAAACGCTCGGCAGGAAGCCAGCGCCCCAGTTCGAGGCGCCGCCGCTCGTGCCCTTCTTCGCGGAGTTCATCACCACGAAGCCCGGCAAGTCGTCGGCTTCGCTTCCCAAACCATACGTAGTCCAAGCGCCGATACTCGGCCGGCCGAATTGCTGCGAGCCGGTGTTCATCATGATCTGTCCCGGCGCATGATTGAACGCGTCCGTGACGAGCGATTTCACGATGCACAGGTCGTCGGCCACGGTCGCCAGGTGCGGGAGCAACTCGGCGAGCTCCGCGCCGCTATTGCCATGTTTGGCGAATTTGAACTTCGGCGCCAGCAGCTTCGAGCTGGGATTGATGAACGCCGCGCGGTACCCCTTCAACAACTCAGGCGGCGGCAGCGTGCCATTGAACTTTTCGAGCTGCGGCTTGTAATCGAACAGGTCCAAGTGACTCGGCGCGCCGGCCATGAACAGGAAGATGACGTTCTTCGCCTTGCCGGGGAAATGCGGCGCCTTAGACGCGAGCGGATTGAGCGAGCCTTCGGTCGCGCCGAGCGCCTGCCCGCGCGCCATGAGTGAACCGAGCGCCATGGCGCCCAGCCCGACGCCGCAGTCTTTTAAGAACCAGCGGCGGTTGACGTGGCGCTGCACTTCGAGCGGGTTGATATGCATGGTTGAAGCCATTTTTGTGGCGTGGATTCGCTGTGTCGTTGACGTTGTGTTCTCAGCGTATGTGTTTTCAGCCCCAGCAGGGCGATAGATAATAGCCAGGGGTGCAAACCCCTGGAGTACGTTTTCGTTTCCTTATTGAGCCCCACCGGGGCGACACAAATTCTGCAAAGTCTCGCCAAGCGTGTGTCGCCCCGTTGGGGCTGTGAGTTTGTGGTCGACCCTTTTCAGGGGTTCCGCTGCGTTTCACCCCTGGCTATTGTCTGTCGCCCCATTCGGGGCTAACTCCGGCATGCTGACTTTCGCGTGTTTCGCGGGCTCACTCTTTCGTGATCGTTTCATCGAGATTCAAAATTACCCGGGCCACCACGGTATAGCCGGCCAACTTCACTGGCGTGACGCCTTCCGGCAGATCTGCCGGCCGGGCTTCCTTGCCAGTGGCGACTTGCCAAGGGCTGGCCCAACCTTCGGCGAAGCGTTGCTCCTGCTGTTGCATCAACTCCTTGAGCGCCGCGCGTTCCTCGTCGACAGGCAGGCGGCTCACGCAACGGCGAAAGGCATAGTCGATCCGCTCATCATCCGTCGCGCCTCCGGCGCGGGCCATTTCCATCGCGAGGTGTTGCGCACACTCGACGAACACGACTTCGTTCAACGTCGTCAGCGCCTGAAGGGGCGTGTTGCTGCGCTGCCGGCGGACGCAGGAAAAATCGGCGTTCGGCGTATCGAAGTTTTGCAGCGCCGGGTACGGCATTGAGCGGCGGCGATAGGTATACAACGCGCGGCGATAACGATTCGCTCCGGTTTCCTCCGGCCAGGTGATCGGGGCGTAGCTCAACGCGAGCAAACTCGCCGGCACGGGCGGGAACACGCTTGGCCCGCCCAATGCGGGATTCAACAATCCGCTGGATGCGAGTGCAATGTCGCGAACGACTTCACCTTCGACGCGCACGCGCGGGCCGCGGGCCAACAGCCGATTGTACGGATCCTCGGTGAGCAAGGCGTCGTTCACGTGGGATGATTGCCGGTATGTCGCCGAGTTGACGATCAACCGGTGCATTTCCTTGACGCTCCAATCACGGGCCATGAACTCCGTGGCCAGCCAGTCGAGTAGCTCCGGATGGCTCGGCGCTTCGCTCTGCGTGCCGATGTCTTCCGACGTACTCACGATGCCGGTCCCGAAATAGGCTTGCCACATGCGGTTGACGAACACCCGCGCCGTCGTCGGGCTGCGGCGGTCGGCCAGCCATTGGGCGAAGGTCAATCGCGTGGGCGGCGCGCCTTCCGGGAGTTGATGCAACAGCTTCGGCACGCCCGGCCGGACCGCGTCGGTCGGGTCGAGGAAGTTGCCGCGCTTTAACATTTTTGTCTCGCGGGTTTCGTCGCGCGCTTCCAGCACCAACGCGGTCGTGCCCATCGGCCATTGCTGCCAGAGGGCCTCGACCTGTGCGTTCGCCTCGGCGAATTCCGGAACCGTGGTGCGCCAGTAGCGAAACACCGCGTCGGTTTCTGCCGGCGAGCGTTCCGCGGCTGGCTTGGCGATGATCGCGCGCACCTTGGCCGGCAAGGGATCGGCGACGACCTCGCCGTCCGTTTCGGTCAATGAAACACGAATGCGGCCGAGCAGATTGTTTTGGTGGTCGTCGCTGTTCCAACCGCCATGTCCCTGCGAGATGGTTACCGTGATGATCGCGCCGTCCGCGTATTCGAGCGGCTTCTCGAAACGAAACACCGCCTTGCGAGACTGATTGCTGCGGCCCGGACCCGCGTCGATGCCCCAGGCGGTCTCATCCTTGCCATCGATCGCCATCTCGATCGGCCCGACAATTCGCTTGTTGCCGGAGAGATCGTCGAAGTTCTTCTCCAAGTCCCGCTCCGGCTGCGAAAAATCGGCCGAGCCAGCGACGATCTTCACGTCTTCCTTTTTATCCGGCGCATTTGCCGGAGCGACCTGCACTTTGAACTCCGTGAGTGCGAACGTCCCTTTGAACGACCGGCCAGGACCATGGCGCGGCAGATTCGGATCGGTCAGCGTCTCCAATCGCACGGCCGTGATCTTCTGGAGCGCCGTCTTGCCTTCCGCCTTGAAATCACAATGCGTGGGCGCATACCCCGCGCAGAGCATTGAGTTATCCGACAGCAAACTCAACTTTGCACCGCCGCCGGTGTCTTCGTAGACATCGGGCTTGAGTACTTCCCACGGCGGTTGATTGTCGCGCACCGTGGCTTCCCAAGCGGCCATGCGGTCCGCCCAATCGGGATAGACCTCTCGGAGCCGGTCATCGTTCTCGCGCATCGAGCGCACGAGTTGTTCGACCGTCATCAACTCCGGCGGCGAATACGCCACCCGTTGCGGCTCGTGGTCGTTGTTCAGGAAGGCAAACAGCCGGTAGTACTCTTCCTGCGAAATAGGATCGAACTTGTGATTGTGGCACTGGCAGCATTGAATCGTCAGCCCGAGCACGCTCTTGCCGACCGCGTCCATCCGGTCGAACATCGCCTCCATGCGGAATTGTTCTGGATCGATGCCCCCTTCTTCGTTGAGCATCGAGTTGCGCACAAAGCCAGTCGCCACGATTTGATCTTGGGTAGCATGCGGCAGCAGGTCGCCGGCGAACTGCTCGATGATGAACTGGTCGTACGGCAGATCGCGGTTGAATGCGCCGACGACCCAATCGCGGTACATCCAAACGTTACGCGACTTGTCTTTTTCGAAGCCGTCGGAATCTGCATACCGTGCGGCGTCCAGCCAGTGCCGTCCCCAGCGCTCACCGTAATGCGGCGACGCCAGCAAGCGATCGACTTGCTTCTGGTAGGCGTCGTCGCTGGTGTCGGCCAGAAACGCGTCGATCTCGGCAATCGTCGGCGGCAGACCGATCAGGTCGAGGCTCAGTCGACGCAGCAGCGTGATCTTGTCCGCCTCGGGAGACGGCGCGAGACTTTCCTGTTCGAGCTTAGCCAGCACAAACCGATCGATATCATTCCGCGACCAATTCGTGTTGGACACTACCGGTAGCTCAGGTCGCACTGGCGCGTGAAAGGCCCAATGCGCGAGCTTCTTCGCCAGCGGGTCCTCGACTTCGCCCGCATGCTCGTCGGGCCACTTCGCGCCTTCGTCGATCCAGCGCCGTAACACGTCTACTTGCTCGTCGGTTAGCGGGTCGCCTTCCGGCGGCATCCGCGTTTCTTTGTCGGTGGACGTGATCCGCTTCAAGAGCGAACTTTCCGCGCTCTTGCCCGGCGCGATTACCTCCCCGCCGGCGCCCCCTTTCATGGCCGCGTCGCGGAGGTCGAACCGTAGCTCGGATTCTTGCTTCTTTTCCCCGTGGCAGGCCAGGCAGCGCGATTCCAGAATCGGTCGCACATCCCGGGCAAAATCGACCGGCTCGGCCGCCCGCGCGTCGCCCACCAGGGAAACCAAGGCCAGGCATCCAGCAATGACTCGAAGCGCCATGGGCATTACGTCCGGCAGGAGGAGCGAGGAGGCAGGGAAGCTGCGGCAGGCTTCCATTGTAATGCCCGGCGGGGGGAGTTCCATCCGCTGAAGTGGACCAGCGAGCCGGGCCGGCCCCGTAGCCGACAGCCGATTCCGCCCATTTCATCGAAGGGCCGGAGTAGAAATCGCCAAAACCCGGGAGATCTCCATGGCGCGCGAGCGGAGATTCTCAACAACATCCGCGTCGGTGCTGCCCTCCGCAAACACCGTGCAAATGGGCCAATTCGGCTCAATCCGGCTTCCCGGCTGGGGGATATCCGCCACAACGGGCCAATTCCGTCCGTCATTCCGATCGAGGAGCGCCTTCGTGATTGACGGGGCAACGTCCAACAGTTCGCTGGCGAAAAGAATCAGCTTACCTTGAACGCGACCTGAGATTTGCGAGATATCCTGCACAGTTGGCAACCAACCATCGCGGCAGGCGGCGGCGTGCCAGTGGATCGAGCGCAGCCCCGTCGCGCGTTCCAGCACTTCGACGGATGCCGTGTAACGCGGGTTGATCTCGATAGGCCAGACCTGCGCACCTGCGAGTACGAAGTCGACGCCAAATAATCCGGTAAGCCGGAATTCCGCGCACAAAGCGTCGCCGATTGCGGCCAATTGATCGCGACATGTCGCCGGCAACAGCATGGGCCCGATTGAACCCGCGTAGCGAAAGCCCTTTGCGCCGGTCCACGGTTCGCCGATCAATTGGCGCGTCACGCCCAGCAGGCGTGCTTTGCCGGCGGCGCCAACAAAGACGGCCGAACCATCGAGCCCGGCGATGAAGCGCTGAAAGTAGCGCGTCGAGGAGTCGTGCGGTTCGGTCGCGCCGATCCAGCGGGAGACATGCAGCCCGCCGGCCGAGCGGAATCGCTTCACTAGCCAGGTACCGTCGGCAGGCAAACGATCTGCATCGGGCGCAAGCTCGGGAAACGGCAGCCCGTGACGACGCAACGCCTCGGCAACCTGCCAGGGATCGCGCACGCGCTCCAGCGTCGGCGCGTCGACGCCCCAGAGCGGGCGATTCTTAGCGATCCGAGTCACGGCCTCCGGATAATTCTCCACCGCGCCGGTATACATCCAGGGCGACGGCGGGGCGTCCAAGATCAACTTAGGCAGGTCGTGCGGATAATGCGCACAGATCATTACTTGGCACGCCGCGGCCACATCCGCGTCGCCGAAGAGATCCGCGCACCAGGGCGTGAACCCGGCGCGGAGCGCGGAAGCCGCGGCGGCGCGGGCGCTTGCGCCGACGATGGCGATTCGAGATGAGTCGGGTTCTTCCGGCCGTTTCACGTGGTTCCGGTCAGCGTGGAGAAAAACTTGAGGGAATCTGACGCCCGAGTGAGAAATATAACCTAACGTTCTTAATAGAGGCTCCTCTCCAGACCTCGTCACATCGCTTTTCCATTGGCCGTTTCTCGGTTCGGAATCAAAGGAAGTCTCACCATGATGCACCAACAGTGCGGTAATCGCGGCTCGCGCCGAGCCGGCCAGTTAACGCGGCGCGGAAACATCTTAGTCTTGTCGGCAGTCCTGATGGTCGTGCTCTTGGGCATGGTCGCGTTCGCCGTCGACGTGGGGTACATCCACAATACGAATGCGGAGCTGAAGCGCACAGCCGATGCCGCGGCGCTGGCCGGAGTGTCGGTGCTCGTGGACGGCACGGAGGCGGCCTACGGCACCGTGACGGAATACGTCGCAGCCAATCCCGTGAACGGCGTCAACGTTTCCCAGTCGGAAACGGAGATCGAAACCGGCATGTGGGACGACGAAGCGCGGACCTTCACGCCTGCGGACGAAACGCCAACGGCGATCCGCGTGCGCGTGCGCCGCGACGACCAGGGATTGTTCTTCGCCCGCGTGCTGGGCCGTGACAATTTCGACGCGGCCGCGGAATCGATCGCCACGTTCCGCCCGCGCGATATCATGCTCGTGCTCGACTACTCGGCGTCGATGAACGACGACAGCGAATTTAAGTCATTCAGTCTGCTCGGCCAAGCAGCGGTTGAAGCCAACTTACAGGAAATCTACGGAGAGCTCGGTTCCCCGGCTTGGGGCAACATGGCCTTTGCGCCGGCTCATTTCCGCCAGACCGGTCGCACGCCGCAAAACGTGAATGAAGCGCAGATCTACGTCACGTTCAAGCCGACGGAGATTTATGTTACGTCCAGCAAAAACTTGGAAAACGTCGTGCTGCAGTTTTCGGACAATGCCAAGCAGACCTTCAGCGGTCTGTCTGGCACGGCAGGCACCTTCAAGGGCACCGGCGGTAACAACAACAAGTGGATCACCCGCGCCTGGGTGAAATCCGGCACCTACTTGAGCGGTGAAGGTACGAACTACGGCGAGCGGTTCGAGGATACCGTGAGCCGCATCAAGACGTACTTCAACGTCAACAGCACGGCGTTCCCTTCGTCTGGGACGTCTTGGGACACTTGGATCAACTACGTCAAGAACGACAGCACGAACAAGTCGGCCGGCTATCAGCGGATGTACGGCAAGTTGAACGTCACCAACTACCTCCTCGAAGAGCGGCCGCGCTATAACCAGACACCGACGCTCTGGCAGACCAGTGAGCAGCCCATCACGGCTCTGAAGAATTCGGTGACCGTGTTCTTGTCGTACTTGCAGGAGGTTGACACGGATGACCGCCTTGGTTTGTCGGTCTACAATTCCGCCGCCCAAACGGCCGTGTTGGAGTCCGGGCTGACCGATAACTTCCAGTTGGTCGAGGACATCTCACGGCAGCGTCAGGCCGGACACTACGATGAATACACCAACATCGGCGCCGGCATGCAGAAGGCGCGGCTCGAGTTGCAGAACAACGCCCGCGTCGGCGCTCAGAAGATTATGATCCTGATGACCGACGGCATCGCCAACAAGCCGACGAACACGACGACCGCCAAGGCCTTCGTGCGGCAAGAGGCGGCGCTCGCCGCCGCAGCGAAGATCCCGATCGTGACGATCAGCTTGGGCCTCTTGGCCGATACGGCCTTGATGGACGAGGTGGCTGCCACGACCGGCGGCGTCCACTTCAATGTCGAAGGCGGCCGCCCGATCGAAGAGGTCGAAGAAGAGCTCAAGGAGACGTTTGGCCAGGTCGCCGACGACCGACCGTTGAAGCTCGTGCAGTAACGTTCGCGTGAGTGTGGTGCAAGCTCGCAGGTACCGATGCGAGCAGGAACAGACCTTCCGTCGCGCAATGCGACGGAAGGTCGTTTTGTTGGCGAACGACTCAGCCGCCGGAGAGCGCGTCTTGACTTGCGGGGGCGCTCTGCCAGACTAGCAAGGAACAGTCCGTTGCGCCCCTGATTTACCGCTGGTTGAGCCGTCGCGATGCCCATTTCGGTCGTTTGTCCCGGCTGCAAAGCCCGCTTCTCGGTCAATGATAAATTCGCCGGCAAGCAGGGGCCTTGTCCCAAGTGCAAGCAAGTCATCAAGATCCCCGAGGTCTTGGTCGGCGAGGTCACGGTTCACGCGCCCGAGGAATTCTCAGGCGGCGGGCGCGACACCAAGGGCAAGCTGGTCGGCAAGCCGATCACGCACGAAGACGTCAAGTTTAGCTGGGTCCCAACGATCATCATGGGCGGCGCCGCGCTGGCCGTGTTCGCGCTGGCCTTGGTGATCGGCGCAGTGATGCCCGGCAATCAGCCGTTGAGCGCCGCGGGCCTCGTCGTGATCAGCGCCCCGCTCTGTGCCGCGTTTTATTCGATTCTGCGAGACACAGAACGTCCGCCGCTGCGTGGCCTGTCGCTCTGGATTCGCTCGGCAATCTGCGCAGCCGCCTATGCCGCTCTTTGGGGTTTCGTGGCAGCCGGCAACGCCTGGTTTCCAGATTGGGCGTTCCTCGTCGTACCACTACTGGCGCTGGGCGTGATCGCCGCCTTCGCGAGCTATGACTTGGACTTCGGCACCGCCGCAGTGCACTTCGGGTTTTTCATCGCCACGACGATGGCGCTCCGCTGGTCGATCGGCATGCCGCCGGTGTGGAAGACGATCGCGCTGCCGTTTCTTACCTAAAGCCTATCGCCAAACCTTTCCTGGGTGGCTGGGGTCGAATGTACTCATTCGCCCCCAGATCCTGCGCGCTGGGGGCGAGCAAGTACGCTCGACCCCAGCCACCCAGGTTTCGTGTCAAGTTCTCGAATAGGCTCTTGGCGGCTACAGCACGACTAAAGTCCCGCGTGAATCAGCTCACACAATTTGCCGAGGTGCTTCCCTACATACGTCGGCGTGATTTCGTCACGGAGGTGGACGTTATTCACGAAGATTGCCACCGCAATCTTGCGCCCCGAGGCGGTCTCACCGTAGCCAGCCAGGGCCTTGCTGGTGAGCAGTTGTCGATCGTTCAATCCGTTCTGCCAGACGAGCGTACCGGTCTTCGCCTGAAACTTAGCGCGCGCCGGGCTTTCCGGTTCGACCGCCGAATGCAGCGTACCGTCCACGCCGAGAATCGGCAACGCGTCGCGATAGATGCTTGCTTCCGGGCGCTGCGACATCGCACGGAGCAGATTCACGGCTGCGCGCGGCGTGACAAAGTCGGCGCGGGTGCCGCCGGCGCCGCCGCCGAACGAAATGGTGTCCACGTCTACGCCGATCCGCGTCAACGCCTCACGCTCGATCTTGAGCCCTTCGTCCAGCGTCCGCTGGCCCTGTTTTGCCGCCATCAGCAGCGGCAACGTGCTGGCGTGCAGATTATGGCTGACCTTGAGAATCAGCCGCGCATTCTCCGAAAAAGGGGGCGATTCCAACTGTGCGACTTGCTTCAGTTGGGCATAGTCCGCCACATCGGGCAATGCGTCATCGCAATTGCAGGAGACCGCCGACGCGTCGACGGCAATGCCGGCCTCCTGCAAGGCGTCGATTAGCAACCTCCTCGCGAAATCCTCCGGCGACTTCACTTCAATCGGGCGTAGCGCCGCGGGTTCATCGGCCGCGATGCGCCCGCGCACCAGCAGGCCGCGCTCGTCGAGCAACTCGATCTTAAGTTCGGTTTCCTGATCCGCGTCGACGGTCAACACGCGCGCGTCGACCACCACGGCAGAACATTCCGGCCGGCAAGTGACTTTGGCAAGCTCGCCCACTTTGCCTGGCTCAACGGTGACGTCGATGACGTTGTCATTCACTACGATCGGCGAGCAACGGTCCGGCCCGCTGCCGGAACTGTCGGCCTCTTCGAACAGCCGGTCGTCGATCAATACATCGCCGTCGATTTCATGTATGCCGGCCTGCTTGACCTGCTGGGCGATTGCTTTGAGGCCGGCCAAGGGATCGGATTCCGTCACCTTCGCCCCGGGCGAGAAGCCGGCATAGGTGTGATCGGCGTCGGCAAATGCAATCCGTCCGGCGGCGTCAGTTCGTCCGCCCAGGGTGAGATCGCCGCTCGCGGCCAGGATCAAGTCGCCCTGCAATTTGCCTTCGGCGTCGATCTCGCCGCGAGCATAAACCGGAGTGTGGAAGCGGTGATCGGCGCCGAGCACTTCGAGCGCTGCCGCCACCGAAAATAACTTCGTGGTCGATGCCGGCACGAATAGCTTGTCGGGATTCAGTTCATACAACGTTTCGCCGGAATCCAAATCGACGACTAACAGCCCCCACGAGGATTCTTTGTAGAGCGGTTGCGCGATGAACTTGGCAATTTCATTGGAGAGGGCCTGGGCAGCGGTAGTTCCGGCGTGAGCGCTTGCCAGCGCCGCGACGACCACAAAAAACCGCATCGTCCAAAACGCTCGGTTGGCGATTCGACGCATCAACGCCCCCTGATCGACCTCTGAGTATCGAACGGAACTTCGCGTAATCGTACCACGCCCCGCAGTCGCCAGCATCGATCCGGCGCCCTTGGCTGGGACCTTTCGCCGTGTCACGAAAGCGAAGAAATCCGACCGATCCCATTAACGCCTCGTCTCTGGGAACTACAATCGTGTCTGTTGAGACAAAATCTCAACTTATGTTTCACCCGCCAGCCTCCCACCTCTTTGGGTCCAAGCCAGCCAGCGTATTAGGGCTGTTGATTTGGAGTGCTCGCGGCGCCACGGTTGTTGGGGTTGGTAGGTTGAGGGGGTGGGCTTGAACTTGGGCTTCCCTCGGTGACGGCTATGTCTCGAACTTCGGCGGCGGATCGTGTGTCATTTT
>JAWXBP010000361.1 GCA_034440135.1 Planctomycetia bacterium | reverse complement strand
GGTCGAGGCCTACAATCGCCTCATCGGCACCGAGGACCGCATGGAAGGCATCGCCGCCTTCAACGAGAAGCGAAAGCCCCAGTTTCGCAATCGCTAGCGCCTCCGGCGGCGGCCGCTCCCGTATGGAAGATCGCGTACGCGATCCCTTTCGACAACCCGCAGACGCATGGTGACAAGCTCATCGCCTCGGCGTGCGCGTCCGGGCGGTCGTCGAGTTCGATCGAGGCGGGACGCTCAATGCTGCCAAATTTGTGCGGAGCCAAAGCACTGGCGCGGCTGTCCAGTTATTATGCTGCCATGCAGACAAGACTGGTTTGCCTAAACTGGAGTGTGTTCAGGAGCTCTTGATCGCGCAGACTCGTCCAGAATCTTCACCACCTCGCTAGGCTTTTTAGCCACCTCGTAGCTCCAACGACCAAAGCTGCCTTCCGCATTGACCGCGTTGATCCATCGAATTGCGGCGGCCTTCTTTACCGCCTCTTTGGGATCGAATCCCTTCGTTTCGACAATCACGTACCGCTCTGACTCTCCCTTCAACCGGACGATGAAATCGGGCAAGTACTCGTGGGTTTGTCCGTTATCCACGTACGGAATGCCGAATCCCAGTCCAGCGTTCTTGACGAACGCCGCCGTAGCAGGGTGAGTGTCGATGAGATAGGTTGCCGATTGCTCCCAAACGAGCGTATCCGCAACGACGAAATTTACATGGCTGCGGCGGACCTCACGAACGTCACGACTGGTCCAGAAATCAACCTCGGCGGTCGTACCAGCGCTGCGACGGGACTCGTAGCGCGGTACTTCGGGCGCCTCCCCCGCGCCCGCATCCGGCCGAATGGCTTGGGTCAACCTTTCAAGAATCCATCCGTAGTACGGCGACAGGAACGCATCCCGGCGATCGGATGGATCGAGCGGTTTGACTTTTTCCGAAACATAGCGTTGCGCGATCAGCAGTACCTGCGGAAAAAGCGCGTGGGCCGGAATCTCGCAATGCTTCCCGGCGGTGAGCTCGCGAGTCAGATCCTGTGCGAGATCGAACAGGAGTTCCTGGAGCCGGCGGCCGGCGCGGTAGGGATTCAGAGTGACCTGGGAAATGCCTCCCACCCCATGCAGCGATGGGCGGCCGTCGTTTGTAGGCAAGGCTCTGGCCATCTCGACCTCGGGCGGGATCTTGGTGGGGTCCAGCACCAATTCCGGTACGGAATCCCAATCGATCACCACTCGGTTTCGAAGCGCCTGAGAGTAACCCTCCACCCTTGGGAAACGGATTTCAAATCCGCTTTTGGCAGGCAGCGCATGCACGTGCCATCGCTTGACCGGCGGTGGCGCCGCTCCACCGGCATTCGCCTTGAATGGCACGATCTGGTACGGCACACCGAAGATTTGCGCCACTTCTTCCGAAAACTTGCCTTCTTCGTTCAACTCGTAACGCGTCCTGCGCAAAGCGCGACCCACGACTTGCTCGCAAAGCAACTGTGACATGAATGGACGCAGTCCGACGACATGCGTGACTGTGTTGCAATCCCAGCCCTCCGTCAGCATGCCGACACTTACGATGCAGCGTACGTCTCGACCCGGGGGGTGCATCGGACGTCCGAGTTTCGCGATGAGCTCGGCAAACCCCTGCGGAAAAATCGGCCGACCCAATTGGTCCGTCGGCCAAAACACCTTACCAATAGTATCGAGCGTGAAGCGCATCCACCTCATTTCGTCGGATTTCGCTTCGCCCGTATCGGTTTCGCTCACAACCTTGGAGTCGACGCGGATCGTGTTTATGTCCCGGCCCGAATTCCGGAAAGCTTCAATCTTCGAATGAGGAATGCCGGAAGGCGGTTTATCCTCGGCCAACCAATCGTAAATGACCTTGGCTATTTGCGTGTTCTTGCAAACGATGATGAAAACCGGAGGTCGCGTGTCTTGCGGGTCGGCGCTCTTGCGCACCCACTCCAGCTCCCACAAGCCGGCGAGCATGGCGATCGGAAGATGGGCGTACTTCAGGATCGCTTCGGGCTTTGGCGCAGCCTTTCTGCCACCCCGCTCACTTGCCGTGAGCTGCGGCAATATCCAGTTCCAGATATTGAAATAGCCGGGGATCGATGCCCCCGTGGTATCGCGCACCGCGAACTGGGGGATCTTTACCAATCCCGATTCGATCGCATCGATCAGTCCGAAGTCGCTGACCACCCACGGAAACGGCCGGTTGGCTGCCGCTCCGACTCGCCCCAAGTAGTACGGGGTGGCGGAAAAATCGATGCAGCAATTTATTCCGCGCAGCTTCTGCACCCTGTCCAGTCCATCGATCCAGACGGTGGCTTCCCGATAGAAATCTTCCAGCCCCTCATCGTCGTCTTCGTCTTCGTCCGGTTCGTCGCGACGGATGCGATAGGCGTGATGCGCTTCATCATTCAGGACCAAGAGGTTGCGCTTGCCGCCGATCTCCCGGCCGAGCACGCGGTCGATCAGAGCAGTGTCGCTTTCGACATAGCGCACGGATTCGACTTTGACCTTGGCAAGCTCGCCGGACCTGTCGCGAATCTCTTCGATGACGTCGAGCAGCCCCGCCGCCACCTGCCGGTCAAAATCGTCCCGCTTCAAGTAGCGCGTCCCCCGCGCGGTCGTGGTCTTGTCGCTGATAGTGATTGTCTCGATGCGACGTTCGGCCCGGCCCGCCTTTATCACCTTTGCACCCGACGCACCTGCCGGGGCTTGCGGCTCGAACACATGCCAGTTCGTAACGACGACTCTGCCCTGCGTCAACGCGGGCATCATGTCGTGCGGTACAAGATCCCGGGTACGGTACAGGCTTGCCTCACCGGACTCGGGATCAAGCTCCCGCAACCGGTCCCGAATCGTCACGTTAGGACAGACGATCAGCACCACGTCGGAATACCGCGCGTCGGAACGATTTGCCTGCTTGTTGAGAATGCTCCAGGCGGCGAGCATCCCCATGACGGTGGATTTCCCGGACCCTGTCGCCATCTTGCAGGCGTACCGCGGGAATCCCGCGTAGCCTTCCGATTTCTTCTCGTCAGAAGGCTCATCCCGTGGCACTTCAATTCCTTGACGGAAGTCTGCCCGCGCTTCGAAGAGGAAAATGGCCGTCTCTGCCGCTTCGCGTTGGGCAAAAAACAGGGGATGCTGCCGCCCCTCGCGGGACCAGTAATTCAAGAGCTCCAAGGTTGTCCGGGATGCGCCGGGATAGCTCTCTTTACGCCACGCCGCCATCTGCCCGCGGATGCGCGTAACCAGCTTCATCTCGATCATCGTGCCCGTGTCGGTTTCGGCGGAACCGCGGGTTCCAGAACGTGGATCGCGATAGAAATAGTGCGCAAATCGCCTGCCGGAACGCTTTTCCGGTGTTTCACCGGGAACGATCCACCAGTGCGCCTGGGGTTCCTCGAAGGGCGGGTTCAGGATTGGCTCGGCAACTTCGAAATTGCTCACGGCGCCTCACCGAACGCACGGCAGATGCCATCGAGTTTTCGATCACTTCCGGATGAATTTCCTCCGGTCGCATGAGCGCGGCAATCTCATGGTAGCGAGTGTGAGGAAAGCCATGCAATCCCGCAGTCTCCAGCATGGGCGGAATAATCAGGGTCCGTGCCTTCGTCGTACGCAAATAGCTCTCGACCAGCGGCTCTGGCTTGAGAGGATCTGCAAGGAAGTCTTCGCGGAAAATACGGACTAGGTGTTGACGCATCTCCTCCACCGAAGGTCCGGCCGCGTCCTCACCCAACTGTTGCCTGACGAACTCTTCCAGCGCCCGAGGATGGATCAGATAGCTCTCGATCTCATAACGCGACCATCGCAGCCGCTGAAGCCCCTGTCCGCTTATTTCGGTCTGATTGAGGCCGGCGACAGCATCCCCATCGATCAGCTGGAGGCCGGGCAATCCCGGCTTGACGAGCTGCAGTGCGTCGTAGTGGTCCCTGGCCTGGATTCCTGACGCGCCAGGTCTCTGCTGAATCACGCGAGCTTTCCACAACAAGCGAGTAGTCAACAACTCGAGTGCCCTGTGTCCAAGCACTCGTGCCCATGCCCTCAGCACGTCCATGTCCGTGTAATCGTCGACGTACAGCACGCCCGGCGCATTCTCCGCGAGCATGATATCGGTGTGAGTGAGCACACCGAGCGATTCGATCAATTGCGCACGCTCCTGGGTCGTAGACAGCAGGCGCGGAGCACCATACATCAGGCAAAGTTCGCGCGGATCCACGCTTTCGATGATGACCTCAGAGTGTGTCGCAATGATGAGCTGTGAATTCGTCAGCGCGGCAACAGACCGCAGTTCTCCATAGATCGCGTCCTGCAAAATCATATGCAAATGGGCATCCGGTTCATCCAATAGGAGTACCGACCCTGGCCGGGTGTGCAGGAAGGTCAATAGCATCAGAACCTGCTGGAACCCGCTTCCCGCGCTCGCAATGTCGTATGCGATTTGGGTTCCCGGCCGTCGATATTCGACGACTATGTTTGCGCCAACGACCGGCGGCAGAAGTTCGTAGTTGAATAAACGCCGGATCGCGTCCTGAAGCGGACCCCAAGCCGGGGATTGATGGGCCTTGAAGAGCAGATTCCGGATGACCTCCCCCGGTCGCCCTTGCGCAAGGAGGCTGTCAACCGTTTCATCGCGCGCATAGAGCGGCTCTTCTCTCGAAAGGCCGGTCATTGGCGGAATGAAGACAGTCGAAAGAGTCGTCGAACGCGCCGCAACCGGGTCCACAGTGGCACTTGGATGCGCCTTGATCTGCTCGGTCGTGTCGTGCCAGATCTCCATGTTCATTGGCGCGCCCCGGTCAAACTGCAATGAGATTTCGATCGGCCTGGCAGTGCGACGTCCCGTCCACAGCAGGTCGAATTGCCTCAAGGGCACCGCGGCGAATGCCTGACGCGCTATAGGTGCATATTGGTAAGCTCCGCCGCGCCGGTGGAAGTTATTGAGATTTTTCCAGGTACGGAATGCCAGCTCCCATACGGCAATTGCTTGAAGCAACGTAGTCTTGCCCATGTTGTTCGGCCCAGCGACGACGGTATGGCCGGGAAGTTCGAACGACACCTCGTCGAATCGCTTGAAATTTCGAACGACAACTCGTACGAGTTTCATTTGGTGTCTCTCAGGTCCTGCGTCACCATCAATTCGTTTCCACGATCGTCGATTACCTTGACCGCAATTTGCTTGTGCGTGCCTGCCTCGAAGGGCACCGAAACATTGCCCGCCAGATGGGCCCAGACACTATCTTCGTATTCACCCTTCAATGCCCGCTTCAGATTGTCCCAGGCCTGAGTTCGAGGAAAAAATGCTTGCGAAACGTGAAACGATAATCCGTTGTAGTCGGTATCGAGCAACCATGCCGGCACATCGTCTCCCTTCTTGTGCATGACCTGCATAGTGGCCGGATCGAAGACGTCCAGGCCGAGCAGCTCGACTTCGAACCACAGACCGCCTCGCTTTTCTTTCGACGTTTCGTGGGCTGGCGCCTTCGTCCCTCTGACCGCAATCTCCGGTAGGCCGCATACGGACAGGATCTGGGAGGAGCGCATATTCTTGAGCAGATCGCCCATCATCAAATCCGGCGTGGCCTGCACGTAGGTGGCCGGAATGCCTACTGCCTGCTCGCAGTTCTCGATCAGTTGCCTGGCGGGCGGCTGGATGGCGAAGCCGATCACGTAAAGGTGTGAATAGTTCTTGGCCGTGGCCTCGCGTGCCGCCTCCCAGACCAGGCGCTCGGCGATTGCGCCGTTTTCCGGCCCAAACACCAGTGCAACCGGCTTGCCAGAAAACGGCAGACTTACGCGGTTGGCTTCATCGGCGGCCTGTACGGCCTCGTCCAATCGAACGGACTTCCCTTTGCCGGAGGGATCGACCACCGCTTCAGCCGAGAGAGAAAGCGTCTTCGCGGGCCGGCGCAGATTGCGGAAGGTTACCGTCGCACCCCCACCGATCTGCACCACCGGGGAGTGGCGCAGAATTTCGAGCATTCGATCGACAATGGTTGCTTCCGCGTTCGCTGTCTGGTCGGGAGCCTCTTTCTTAGACGCGGGCTCCGCATCTAGTCCCATCGCCGTCGGGATCGTCGCCTCAAACACGAACGGACCCGTAACTCGGGTAACGCCCTTCAATTCCTCAGGACGATCCACGAGCACCTCCTCCTTGGGAGGCTCATTGTTCGCGATCGATCCCAAGGTGATATGAGGCACGATCCCGCCGACTTCGTCGCCCTTCGAATTCTGCCGGCGCTTGTAGATGAATCCTCCCGCGGGGCCTCGCGTTTCGTCCTTCAGCCCGTACCAGGGAAAGGTGGCGGTCAGGAGGCGCTGGCGAGCGAGAGCCAATGGGACTCGGGACGTATCCATCGTGATCCAGCGGCGACCCCATTGTTCGGCGACGTAGGCGGTTGTGCCGGAACCGCAGGTGGGATCCACCACCAAGTCACCCGGATCGGTTGCAAGCAGCAAACAGCGTTCGGCGACCTTGGTGTTGGTTTGTACGACGTAAATTTTCTCGTCGGTAAAGTTGCCGGTAAGCGTATCCGTCCAGATGTTTCCGCGCTCCGTGTAAGGGAAATCGTCTGCATACCTCCGATATCGAAGACTTTCTTTCGCCGCATGCAAGCGCCCAGCTTTGGCTAGTACTTCCATTCCCTTCGGAAAACTTGCCTTCCAGTGCGACGTGGATCCAGGCCTATATGGTTTGCCGTCGAAGATAAACGTCTGGTCGGTACTTGCGGCTCCTTGTCCTTGGATATTGTCAGGAATGTAAAGGCGAGCATCCTTTGGCAACGGAATTTCTCCACGGCGCTCAGCAGCCGTAACTCCGCGATAACTTCCATCTGGAAGGAGTACCCACTTTGCGTTTCCCTCACCCAAAATAACCGGCTGAGGAGCGAAAAGCTTGCGTACTTTCACTCTTCCTTTGTCGCGCGCATACCAAAGCAGAAAGTCACCGAGAGTCGCGATTGTCGATGTCTCGAAGCCCGACGTAGTTTGAAAGCTGATCTGAGAGACGAAATTCTCGGCACCAAACACTTCATCCAGCAACTCACGCACATGGTGCAAGTTCTCATCAGAGATCTGCACAAAGATCGAGCCGGTCGGAGCGAGCAACTCCCGCGACAGGAGCAATCGGTCGCGCAAGTAAGTCAGGTAGGAATGCAGACCCAATTCCCAGGTATCGCGGTAGGCCTGCACCATTTCCGGCTCGCGCGTCATGTCCTCATCGTCGTTGTGCGTGACGTCGCGCTTGCGCACGAAAGGCTGGAAGTTCGAGCCGAACTTCACGCCGTAGGGCGGATCCATGTAGATCATCTGCACCTGTCCGCCGAGCGACTCGTAATGAAGCAGCGAATTCATCGCGACCAGCGAATCGCCAAGGATCATGCGATTGACCCAGTCGTCCTTGTATTCGTAGGCCCTCAGCACCTGTTCGTGAATTGGACGCTGCGGATCGGCGAACAGATCGAACAGACCCAATTGCCTATCGGCGCGATGACCTTTCAGAGTCTCGAGGATGGCACGGGTCGACAGACGCTCGTGAATGAAAAGCGGTAACGTCGGCACATCGAACGAGGTCCTCTCGGGCTTTCCGGCCCAATTGAGAAAAGGCTTTCCGAGCGCCGCCAGTTTTGCCGCGACGGACTTGGCCTCGTCGAGCGTCGCCGCCTCCTGCAACTGCCGCAACAGTGCCTCGCCCTCTTCGCGAACGGGATTGCCGGCATCCCATTCGAGCGAGGGGGCCAGCGAAGAATCGTACCGGTAGGTCTTTGGCGGCGCTTTCTTCCTGAACTGCGGTTGAGTGCCGACGTCTGGCCGGGCGAGCGCTTCCTCCTTGTGCCGGTACTCGGCCGCTTTGGCGAGCTTGGGTCGGGAAAGCTTTTTCTTCACCGGTTTAAGGACCGGCCGTTTTTGTTTTGCCATTGCGAGTCCGTGAATGGTTCGGAACATTTTAGACCCAGTCCGCAGATCTCGCCCATGAGCTTGGTGCGCTATGCTGCGTGTCGGCATCCGGCCACTCGGCGGGATCCGGCTGCATTACTAATGCTGCCAATTTTTTGCTCAGAGCCGCGCCTGGCGCGGGATAGCGGCCAAAATGCTGCCATCGACCGAAAAGGAGACCAAATGAAGCACGATCAGGATCACGCGGCGCAGTTCCGGCACATCGACGACATGGAATGGGAGACGCTGCGCTTTCCCGGGCAGCAAAGCAAGATGC
>JAWXBP010000360.1 GCA_034440135.1 Planctomycetia bacterium | reverse complement strand
TCATTCATCATTTCATTGTCACGGTGCAAACGCTTCTCCAATCAAACCTGCTTGTTCCAGCTTGTGCCGGGTGAAGGAACCTGTCGCCGGGCTGGAGGCAGTGTGGCGGCAGACGCCGCGCAACGGCCAGCGGCGGAGGATCATGTCGCCGAAGCGGACGAGCAAGTGCCGCCACGCGCCCATGTTTTCCGGTTCTTCCTGCACCCAGACGACCGGCGTGCCTTCGGCGTAAGGCTTAAGGGCCTCGGCCATGGTTTCGTCGGAGAGCGGATACAACTGTTCGAGGCGCACGATGGCCACGTCTTCATGGCCGCATTGCAGTCGCTCGGCGGCCAGGTCGTAGTACACCTTGCCGGCGCACATCAACACGCGCCGCACTTTCGGTCGATTGGCCCGGTCGTCCGGCACGAATCGTTGAAAGCGCCCGGTCGCCAGTTCGTCGAGCGTGGAGATGCAGTTCGGATGCCGCAACAAACTTTTTGGCGTCATCATCACCAGCGGTTTCGCCCAGCGCCGGAGCACCTGGCGGCGCAGGCAATGGAAATACTGCGCCGGCGTCGAGAGGTTCACGATCTGGATGTTATCTTCCGCGGCGAGCAACAGGAATCGCTCCAGGCGGGCGCTACTGTGCTCGGGTCCCATGCCCTCGAAGCCATGCGGCAACAGCAACACCAAGCCGCTCAGCCTCCGCCATTTGTCTTCGGCGCTGGTGAGGAATTGATCGATGATCACCTGCGCGACATTTACGAAGTCGCCGAATTGCGCTTCCCACATCACCAGGCCGCTGGGGTAGTCGAGGCTGTATCCATAGTCGAAGCCCAGCACCGCCACTTCGGAGAGCGGGCTGTTGACGATTTCGACCGGCGCCTGTCCCGGCTCCAAGTGCCGCAAGGGGATGTGGCGATGCCCGTCGCGCGTATCGTGCAGCACCGCATGCCGTTGGCTGAAGGTGCCGCGCCCGACGTCCTGTCCGCTCAATCGAACGCGATGCCCCGAAACAGCCAGTGTGGCGAAGGCCAACGATTCGGCCGTCGACCAATCCAGCGGCTGCGAGCCGACCGCCATGGCCTGGCGGCCTTTAAGAATGCGCAGCACTTTGGGATGCGGATGGAAATCGTCCGGCAACTTCGTTTGCGCTTGCAGCAGCGTCATCAGGCGCTCGCGACTTACACCGGTTTCGACCTCGGGCGCCAGGCGGTCGGGTCCGCCGAGATAGTTTTTCCAGATTCCCTGCATCGGCAGCAAGCGCGTCAGCGAGTCCGTGCCGCGCGCGATGCGCAATTCATCTTCCAGTTGATCCTGACGTCCTGTCGCAAGGCGGTCTGCTTCTTCGCGCGTCAATCCGCCGAGCGCCAGCAAGTGATCGAGATACCCTTCGCGAACGGTCTTGCGCTTTTCGATCGTCGCGTACAGCACTGGCTGAGTGAACGCTGGCTCGTCCCCTTCGTTGTGCCCGCGGCGGCGATAGCAATACATGTCGATCACCACGTCGCGTTGAAACGCCGCGCGGAAATCGAGCGCCAGGTTGACCACGGCGGCGACCGCTTCGGGGTCCTCGCCATTCACGTGAAAGATCGGAATCTGCAACATCCGCGCCACGTCCGTGGCGTAACTGCAGGAGCGCCCTTCGTGCGGCGACGTGGTGAAGCCGATCTGATTGTTCACGACCACGTGCAGCGTGCCGCCGGTACGATAGCCGGGCAGTTGGCTCAAGTTAAGCGTCTCTTGCGAAACGCCTTCGCCGGCGAACGCGGCGTCGCCGTGAATTAACAGCGTTAGCGTTTGATTGCGTTGGTAGTCGCCGTTGCGATCTTGCTTCGCTCGTGTGCGCCCCAGCGCCACAGGATTCACGAATTCCAGATGGCTCGGGTTGAAGCACAACGATAAGTGTACTTCTTTGCCGTTGGCGCAGCGCCACTGCGAGCTGTAGCCCAGGTGATATTTGACATCGCCACGGCCATTGCGGAAATCCGGCTCTGAATCCTCGAACTCGCGGAAGATTTCGCGCGGCCGCTTACCCATGATATTGGCGAGCACGTTCAACCGCCCGCGATGTGCCATCGCCATGACGACTTCGCGGACCCCTTGGCTGCCGGCCTTTTCGATCGTCAAATCCAAGAGCGGAATCAAGCTCTCGGCCCCTTCGAGCGAGAAGCTCTTCGCACCGATGTATTTCTTCTGCACGAACTCTTCGAAGATCGTGGCGTCGGTCAAGCGACTCAAGATCGCTAACTGTTGTTCGCGGGAGAGTTGGATGCGATTCTGCGAATGCTCCATCCGCGTCAGCAGCCAGTGCCGCACTGCCAGGTCGTCGATGTGCATGAACTGCACGCCGATCGATCGGCAATACGTGTTGCGCAGCAGTTCCAGAATCTCGCGCAACGTCCGTTCGCTGACGCCGTGAATCGTGCCGGTGACGAAAGTGCGATCGAGGTCTTCGTCGGTGAAGTCGTGGAAGTATGGCTCCAACTCTGGTTGGTACGAACGCGGAATGTCGAGCGGATCGATCTTCGCCATCACGTGGCCGCGCACACGGTATTCGCGCACCAGGCGATCGACCCGGTGCTGCATATCGTTCATCGTCTGCGCGTCAGGCGCCGCCGCAGGCTTACGCGCCGCCGCGCCAGCGCTGAACAAGCCCGGCGGGCGAAACGAGGGGCCGAAGCCGTTGCGCCGCGGGGCGTCGCCGTTCATCCAGTTGGCGAAATAGCCGCGCCATTCCTCGGACACCGCCAGAGGATCGCGCAGATAATCTGCGTAGAGTCCCTCGACGAACTCGATGCTTAACGTGCTGGCCAATTCTTCGATGGCCGGACTAGCGCCGCGAATCATGTCGTCTCCCGCCTCAAAGTATCAAACTTCCCGTCGCGTGCGTCGCGCTCGATTTGCGCGATCTTCCCCAGCCGCCGCGCGTGCCGTTCCAGTCCCGAAAAACGGGCCGCCAGAAACGCATTCACGACTTCCATCGCCAGCGCCGGGCCAATCACCCGCGATCCACAGCAAATCACATTCAAATCGTCGTCCTCAACTCCCTGCCGGGCGCTGAACGTATCGTGACACAGCGCCGCGCGAATCCCTGGCAGCTTATTCGCCGCCACGGAAGCGCCTACGCCGCTCCCGCAGATCAACACGCCGCGTTCCGCGCGACCTTCCAGAACCGCGAGTCCCACGGCCCGGGCGAAGTCAGGATAGTCCGAAGGAGCATCGTCCATGGCGCCGCAATCCACCAGCGCATGCCCGGCCGCCGCGAGCCATTCGCCCACGGTCGTCTTCAACGCGAATCCGGCGTGATCGCAACCTAAGGCGATGATCATATTTTCGTGTAGAGGTTTCCGCCCACACTAGCCCGAAGCGCCAGCGAGGGAGAACTGACGCGTCGTACCAATCGAGATGGAACTCTCGGCTGCCCCGTGACCAAACAACTGAGAGCTTTAACCCAAGCGGTACACGGCGCCGTCACTTCCTCGCTGGCGCTACGGGCTGGTATGGAAAGGCCTATCGTCCGCCTAACCGTTAGATTCAGAATACCGGTCTAGCGCCACCTGTAAAGTTATGTCGCAGTCGGCCGCGCGGCGACTCTCTCATATCGAATCGGCCCCGTATTGCGCTGAATCGCACATTGCGGCGTCAAACCGTGGGATTGCCCAGCGGACTGGGCTTTGATTGCGGAGTTTGCCGAAAGCTCCTAAAATCCGGGCCATCGCGCACCCCCCACAATGCCCCATTCCATCGCGAGCGCATTCCTGTGCCCAATATCGTTCGCCGCTCCTTGGCCGAGGTCTTCGGCACGTTCATCCTGGTGTTCTTCGGTTGCGGCGCCGTCCATGCGGCGGTGCTGCTCGATGCGCACCAAGGCCTATGGCAAGTGGCCATCGTGTGGGGCATCGCGGTGATGATCGCCTGCTATTTGTTCGGCGGCATCAGCGGTGCGCATCTGAACCCCGCGGTGACGGTGGCCTTGGCCGCCTGGGGCCGATTTTCTCCCCGCGACGTCCTTCCTTATATCTTCGGCCAGATGGCCGGCGCATATCTCGCGGCTGCGGCGTTGTTCGTGTTCTTCGAGCCGTTTCTCACCGCCAAGGAATTGGAGAAGCAGGTCCAGCGAGGCGAACCCGGCAGCGAAGTCACGGCCATGTGCTACGGCGAGTACTTTCCGAATCCCGGCGGATTCGCAGCCGAAAAAGGCCCGTTGGATTTGAGCGCCTTCGCGGCAGCGCAGTCGAAGTACTCGCTCGGGCGCGCGTTTTTCGTGGAATTGCTCGGCACGGCGGTGCTGGGACTCGTGGTCTTCGGCGTCACCGACCCGCGCAATACCGTCGTCCCGGATCGACTCGCGCCGGTATTTATTGGTCTCACGGTCACGGTGTTGATTTCGGTAATCGCCCCGCTGACACAATCGTGCTTCAACCCGGCGCGGGACCTAGGACCGCGACTGTTTGCCAGCATGGCCGGCTGGGGCGAAATCGCCTGGCCCACCGGCGCAGGCATGAAATTCCTGTGGGTCTATCTCGTCGCCCCGATTGCCGGCGCGGTCCTCGGCGGCGGACTGCATACGCTGCGAATTGCTCACGACCTGCCGCCCGCGAAGGTATGATAAAGCCGAGCGTCGTCTTACAACTTTCGCCGCCATCCGGACGGGCAGAGTTATGTCGTCATTGAGCTTTCGTGCCGCCATCGTGGCGTGCTGCGCGCTGCTGTTGCCCGCTCCATTCGGAGCGTCTGTGCATGCCGAGGAATGGTCGCTTCCCGAATTCGCCCGTTCACAAGTTGGGCGCGAAGCGTTCGGGCTTTATCTGGCCGGTAAAAAAACCGGCTACATGCTGACGGAGACGCGGTTGGCCACGCGCGATGGCCACGAGGTGCTGGAAGTCACCAGCGAGTGGACCTTCGTGATGCGGCTCTTGGGTGCGGAAACGAAATCGGAATTGCAAAATCTCATTGTTTATTCGCTGGAAGGGGACGGAGAGATCGTCTACGCCGAGGAACTGGAAAAAGAGGATGAGACCAGCATTCAGCGGAAAGCTGTCCGCAATGCGGAAGGACTCAAGATCAGCACGACGGAGAACGGCGCGACGACCGAACGGCAAGCCGGCAGCCCGCGCGACACGCTGGTGGTCGCGCGCGATTTGGAAGCGTGGCTGAAGCAGTCGCCTCAGGCCGGCGACAAACACGCGTTTTACGAAGTCACGCTTGGCGAAGACACGATCGACCGGAAGACCACGGCCGAATTCCTGGAGACTACGCAAATCGTTTGGGGTGGCGTGCCAGTCGCGGCGCATCGCGTTCAGACGGTCCTTGACGGCAGCAAGAGCGAGTTACTGATCGACTCGGACGGCCGCATTCTGCGCGGCAAGATGGGTTTGCTGCTGGAAATCCGCGCCGAAGAAGAAGCCACGGCCAAACAACTCGATGCCGAACCTGTCGACATGCTGGCCGCCTCGGCGATCCCGGTGGACCAGCCGCTTGGAGATGGCGAAACGATCGAACAATTGACGCTCAAGATCACGGCGCTCGACGATTTCGAACTGCCGCAGTCCGCGCGCCAACACGTTGAGGCTTTGGGCCAAGGCGCGGCCCAGGTCACGCTCGAGCGCGAACCGGAACCAACTCCTGTTGCGGAGCTATCCGCCGCGGACAAGGAGACGCATCTTCGCGCCACGCCGAGCATCCAATCCGACGCGGCGAGCATTCGCGAATTGGCGGCGACGATTGTGGGCGACGAAACCGATCCTATTCGGCGCGCGGAATTGATCGTGAAATGGATCGGAGGCAATCTAAGGCCCTCTTACGCGGCGAACGCCTCGACCGCCACGGCAGTCCTGGAACGTAAGGCCGGCGATTGCACGGAGTACGCGTTGCTGTTTACCGCGCTCGCCCGGGCGGCCGGAGTTCCCGCGCGGCAGATCGGCGGCGTGGTTTACACCGACGATCCCAAACCGCTTTTCGCCTGGCACGCCTGGGCGGAGATTCACGACGGCCACGGTTGGGTGTCCGTCGACCCCATGTGGCAACAAGTGCGAATCGATCCGACGCACATCCAGTTCTCGATCGACAGCGAGGCCGATTCCGCCTGGATCAACGTCTTGGGGGCCTTGAAGGTCGAGGTCCAGAATATTCGTCATCTGCCCGAATAACCCGGCGAGTTCGCCCTGCCGGCGTTATTTCGCGTTCGCGCTTACGCCTAACGGGGCGTAGGCTCTTCAAGCGGCGTAGCGTGTCGGCGGGCTGCCCACGGTCCCCCGGCGACGCACCCGCGCGGATTGTGGCGAGGGTGACGGAAATGTCGGAAGAACTGTTTGTATTATGCGCGCTGGCCGTCGGCCTGTTTGTATTCACGGCGATCGGCCATGCCATCTGGGTCGGTGGTCGGACGATCCTGCGCGCGCTCTTAGGAATGGAAAAGCCCGTTCCTTTGCCGACGCCGACCATCTCGCGCTGCCAGCGCTGCGAGTCCCCGCTGGAGCCCGGACGCGCGCAATGCCTGATCTGCGACTGGCCGCAGCCGTTGGAGCAGCAACGAGCGTCGCTGAGCGCGCTCCGATCGCTCCGTGAAAAACTCAATCATTGGTCGCGAGTCGGTGTCCTCGATTCGCAGGCGCACCGGCAGCTCGTCGACGCCATCAACGTCGAAGTAGCGAGGCTCACGCCGGCGCCGGTCGTGCTCGAACCGATTGTCCGAGCAGCGCGTGCTGAGCTTCCGCCGATCCCGCTTGCGCCCGGTCCAACGCCAGCGCCGGCGCCTGTGGTGTCGCCGCTCGCGCCCGAGGAGACGATTCAGGAACGTTTGCGTCGCATCGAGGAACGGCGGCGCGAACCGGAAGTGGAAGTCGCCGTGGTCGCCGAGATGGTCGAGTCCGGAGACAGTTTCTATACGCCGGCAGTGCCGCCTGCGCCGGTGAAGCAGGCCGCGCGGGTTCGCGTGGAACCGATCGCCGCGCCGGCGCCGCCAGCGCCGCCGCGACGGTCGTTCTCCGAATTGTTCCTGTCGTTCATGGAAGAGCGGAACATTCGCTGGGGCGAATTGATCGGCGGACTGTTGATCGTCTGTTGTTCGATCGCGCTCGTGATCAGCTTCTGGAGCGCGATCGCCGAGCGCCCGGTGTTGAAGTTCATCGTCTTCAACGGCGTGAACGCCGCGATCTTCGGCGCGGCCGCCTACACGGAGCGACGTTGGAAGCTGCCGAACACGAGCCGCGGGTTGTTCATCATCGGCGGCCTGCTGGTCCCGCTCAATTTCTTGGCGATGGCCGCTTTCAGCGCCGCC
>JAWXBP010000359.1 GCA_034440135.1 Planctomycetia bacterium | reverse complement strand
CGCCGGCCGGGGAGTTCCGCTGGATTCACGAAAGCCGCGTCGACGGCGTCAGCGAAGCGCCGCGCCCGCGGCGGCTGCCCGTGACGCGCGAAGAGCGCCCGCTGGATGAAGCAGAAGACGCCATGCCGGCAGTTGCCGACGTGACCGAATTGGCCGACGACGCCGAGTCCGACGAACCGCGCGGCGCGCAATTGGCGACTTATCAAATCGACGCGAATCGCCGTCAGCGCACAAAAACGAACGAACCTGGCGACGAAGGCTGGGAAGCATCGAACCGCACCAAGCCGGCTGCCCGTGCGCCGCGCGAACCGGTCGCGGCGGAAGAAACTCCGCCGGTCCGCACCGCGAAACGGGATCAACCAGCGCCAGCGCCGCCGACGCGCTCCGGCAACCTGCGCGCCGAGTTGGACGCGATCGAACTGGCGCTCTCGCAGATGGTGGCGCAAGATTCGAGCCATTGGGACTTCGACAACATCAACCGCCGCGCCGAAAAGTTGTTGGAACGCAGCGCCACGGCCGTCGAGCGCGGTCGCAGCCGGCTGTTGTTACGGAAGATCGCGCGGTTCGAGGACATCGCCCAGGGACACGCCGATGTCAAAGCCTCGGGCATGAACCGATCGCGTCCGATCGCGCCGCGCGACGACGTTGCTCCGGCAGAACTCGCCGCGCAGCCAGAAACATCGCCACGTGAACCACCAGCGGACGACGCGCCGGCGCGTTCACTGGGCTTTGTCGGCGTGGGCCGTTTGACGCAAGTGATGTCGCGCCGTCCCGGCGCGCCGTCGTTCGCGTTGGTCGACGAAAACCGCCAGGTGAAGTACTTCGTCACGCCGACACCCGGCATGAATCTGCGGAGCTACGTCGGCAAGCAAGTCGGCATTACCGGCGTGGCGGCGTACAACCACACGTACAGTAAGCAACAACTGACGGCCGAACGCATTGACGTGCTGACCGACAATGTCCTGCGCCGCTAAGCCACAGCCCCGATAGGGGCGACAGGTAATAGTCAGGGGTGCCAACCCCTGGAAATCGCGCAAAAGAGTTGAATTGAGCCCCAACGGGGCGACACTCCCTTGGTCACGTCATCCGTTCAATTGGGGCGCCCCTATGGGGCTTAAAGACTTTTTGATTTGACCGTGGTTCCAGCGGTTTGCACCGCTGGCTATTATCTATCGCCCCGTTGGGGCTGAATACTGTTGCCGCTACTGCCGCCGCACCAACTCGGCCGCCAGGCGGCGCACCGATTGATCCGGATCGCGGGCGGCGAGCTTTCGGAACAGCGACAACGTCGCTTCATCGATCGACGTGCCCAACAGCGTCACCGCGGTGCGGCGAACTTCGGGGTCCGGGTCTTCCGTCATCCAGGTCAGCCACGCCTTGGCGTCGATGTTGCTGATCCGCGGCAACGACGACGTCCATTGCAGACGTTCCTTGCGATCTCGGGCGCTCAAATGCGTGGCCAGTTCGATGGCCTCGTCGTCGAAGCCGCGCGCTCGCAGTTCCGCGGCAATTTCTTCAGGACGCTCGCCATGCAGCGCGACGATTAATTCTCGCGTGGAGGCTTTTCGGTTTTCGGAGCGATCTGCGTCGGAAGCTGGCCAAGGCGCTAACGGCACATTCACGCTGGGCGCTGTCTGTTCAGCTTGCGCTTCATCTGGCCGGGGCGAGAGATCCCAATCAGCATCGTGGTCAGCATCGAGCACCGCACGTTCGCCTTGTGGCACGAGCAAACGCGGAGCGCTGACGCCCGATTGTTTGCCGACCGCTTGCGGCGCCAGGGCAACTGCGTCTGGCAAAGACATCGGAAACTTCGTCGAAGCTTCGATAGGCGATTGTGTCGCGGGCGTTTGATTCGATTGGACGACTACCGAAGACACGTCTTTGATCGCTCGCACGACCGCAACATCGCGAACAACCGGCGGCGGCGCAACCTCTTTCAACGCCAGAGCGATGCGTCCGCGCGTCGCGGCGGGGCAATCGGCACGGTCCGCCCAAAATTTGATTCGCGCGGCCAATTCAGCGCCGGCGCTGTGCCTGGTCGCGTCCGGTAAGTTGCGAATTGCTTCGGCCATCGCAACCGCGCGTAAGGGTGCGGTGTTCGTGTTGGCCGTCGACCAGCGGTCGATTTCATTGCGCAGCGCCTGATTCGCAGCGCGGCGCACGGGCTGACGGATCGACGTTAAATCATCCACCACGAGCGCGATGCCGGCCGTGCCGTCGCGCGCGAGCAGCCCGGACATCCAGGGCGCCAACTCGTCGTCGGGCAGGCCGACGATTTGGGAATGGACCCAACGATCCATGACGTGCGGGCTGGTCCACAAATACCAGCCGCCGACGGCGATCCCGGAAACCGTCGCGGCGGAAGTCATCGCGCGCCAGCCTGGGCGATAGCGCATGTACTGTGAGAATCGCATGACCGCATGAACCTGAGTGCCGCCCCCGCAGCGAGGCGGAATTCTCCCCATTGCGCCAGGGCGGCTCAAGATCAATCGGCCGCCGGGCGCACCGGCGTCGGCGGTGCGAAATACCAGAACACCGCCGCTATGGTGGCCACGATTGCCGCGCACGAGAAGCTGCGGGGATCGGCGTATCGGAGGGGATCGTAGGCCGTGCTAAAACTTGGCAACGACCACGTCCACCAGGCCACGAACGTGGCGGCCGCGATGGTTGGACCAAGCCGCAAGTAACGCAAATAAACCCAGCCCAGCAACGCACCCCAGGCGGTCGCGGCGGCCAGCAAGACGACCATGCCGCGCACGGGTTCTCCCGGATAGAACCCGGTCAGGTTGCCACGCCACGCGAGCGGGAAGAGCCAAATCCCCCAGATTGCTCCGACCATCACGGCCGCCAGCCACGGGCGAAAGCCCAAGCGGACCACGGTCGGCAGCAGCAATCCACGGAAACCAATCTCAGAAGCGGCGACCATTAGCATGGCCGCGAACGCGAAGAACAGTTCCGCGACGATTGTTTGGACCGCCAACCCGATGTAGTTCAAGACATCGTAAAACTCGATCGGCAGATAATTTGTACCGCCGATGAACAGCAGTGACTCGCCCGTCGGCTGCCAACTCCAGACCATTTGGCAGCCTCCCATGACGTACGACCATCCGAGCGCTGCCGTGCAGCACGCCACCGTGATCAGAATCGCCAAGCAATAAGCGCGCGGCGGTGCTGGTTCTGGCTCCGGTTCCATCGTCTCGTCAGCGCGCCGTGAACGAAACAGCAGGTGCGTCAGTTTCGTCGCCAGTGCCGGGCCCCAAAGGCCGACGATCATGATCGCCGTGGGCACAACCGGCAGGCGATGCACGCCCGGCGCCCAGAGTCCGGCCCAAACGGTCCAGCTCAACAGGAACGCGAAGCCGACGAAACTGAAACAACGCTGCTGAGCGTCGCGCAGGTCGTAGGCGGCATGGTCCATGGTCGGCTTTCAACTCATTGTGCCGGCGCCGTGAGACGCGTGGCTTCCGCCCCGCGCGCCAAGAGCTGCTCCGGCGTCGCCGTGCCAGTGGCGCCGAGCTGTTGAATGGTAATCGAAGCGACCAGATTTCCCACGGCCGCGGCTTCCACCGGCGTTGCGCCGGAAAGCAGCGAAGCCACGATGCCGGCTGTGGCACTGTCCCCTGCGCCGACAATATCAATCGGTCCGGAAACGGGGAACGACGGCACGCGCATCGCTTCGCCGTCCGGGCGCACGACGAGGATGCCTTCCTCGCTCATCGTGCAGAACAACGGTCGCCCGGTCCGCTGCGCGAGTCCGCGCGCCGCGTCGTCCAGGATCGCGCGCGGAATTGGTGCGCCCTCGGCCGGCGTCGGCAGGCCCATCGCGTGCAGGCATTCCACGCGATTGGGCTTCAACACGCCGGCGGTGAAGCGATCGATGTGCCGACGGCTGTCGATGAACATCAATTTGTCCGGGTGCCGCGCGGCCAGTTCCTTCAATCGCTCGCGCACGCGCGGGTTGATCACGCCCCAACCTTCTTCGTTGACTTGATCGAGTACGATCAAACCGTCGGTCGTGCGGAACACTTGTTCCAATTCGGCCAGTAATCGCTCTTCACTCGCCGGCGACAGCGGACGGTTGTTGCGCAGATCGAGGCGATTCAACTCGCGCCACGTTCCTTGTTCGTCGCGCCGCAACGGTTTGGTGTAGGTCGGCGTGAGCCGCTCCGCGTCGCGCACGATGTGCGAGACTTCCACCGGCAGCTTGTTCAGCTCTTTCAGCAGGTCGTAGCTGGCGCCGTCGTCTCCGACGACGGTCGTGGGCACGAGGCGCCCAACGCCGAGCGCCGCCAGGTTATTCATCACCGTACCGAGCGCTCCGGGGCTGTTGCGCACCGAGGTGATTTGATAGGCCTCGAGTCCGGTCTCGATCGATAGCTCGTGCCAACCGGGCTCCAGGTGCAAGTAGCGATCGAGGAACAAGTCCCCGACTAACCCAATGGTGAGCCGGGGAAACGCGGCCACCAATTCGGCGAGTCGTTCCAGCGCGATCATGGCGTTGCTTTCAGTGTCCCTGCACCGTGCGCGACTTGGCCATCGCATCTTCGGCGTCGCGGATATACGTCATGTTGCCGGTGCCGGCGTAGGCGCGCTGGTACGTGACGCTGAGCGCCGTGTAGCTGAAGGCGTCGTCGGGCTGCAGTTCGCAAACCTTGCGGCCATGCTCGATCGCATCCTCGTGGCGTCCCAGGCGGCCGAGAATCACCGCGAGCGCCGCATGTGCCAACGCGAACGGCGGGTCTTGAACGGTGATTTCCAGCATCTTCGCCGCGGCTTCATCGAGTTTGCCTTGATCCTTGAGGCGATCGGCCTCGTCATAGAGCTCGTGACTGGTTGGCATAACGCGGGCGCTTTCGGGAGAGTGGCGGTGTTCCGGGGGATTTCGGCACATTCTACCGCTGGGCGGCGTGACGCGCAGGGGGCCGAGATGCGAACCACGGCGGCAACTTCGGCAAACCTGGTAAAGTCGGCAGCACCGGTCAATCCAACTCTAGTGTCACATTCGGCAAGGCCGATACCTTTCGACGGAAGCGTCGGAGCGTCATCAAGGGCCCCAGGACGAGGACACCTGCTGTGAAGATTCATCCCCTGGCCGTCGTAAGCCCTCAGGCTGACCTGGCAATGGACGTAGAAATCGGTCCCTTCGCGGTGATCGAAGCCGGGGCGAAAATCGCCGAGGGATGCAAGATCGGCAGCCGGGCGGTGATCAAAACCGGCACACGGCTCGGGCCGAACAACGAGGTCTTCGAAGGCGCCGTCCTCGGCGGCCTGCCGCAGCATTTGAAGATGCCGGAGACGCTCGGCGACGTGGTGATCGGCGCGCGGAACACCTTCCGTGAAAACGTCACGGTCCATCGCGGCATGACGCCGGAACACCCCACGGTGATTGGGGACCAAAACCTGTTCATGGTAAACGTCCATGTCGCGCACGATTGCGTGGTGGGCAACAATGTGATTGTCGCCAACAACACAATGTTGGCCGGCCATGTGGAAGTCGCGGACCGCGCCTACGTTTCCGGGGCCGTCGGCGTCCATCAGTTCTGCCGGATCGGCCGCAACGCGATGGTCGGCGGGCAAGCGCATATCGTGAAGGATGTGCCGCCTTACGTCACCATCGACGGCACCAGTTCGTTGATTGTCGGGCTGAATCAAGTTGGTTTACGGCGCGGCGGCTTCACCACCGCCGACGTCCTGCAACTGAAAGCAGCCTACCGGCTGATTTATCGCAGCGGCCTGACCTGGAACAACGCCATGGCAGAGTTGAACCGTGAGTTCAACTCCGGCGCCGCGGCGGCGTTCTGCGAGTTCTTCGCCACCGGGAAGCGCGGCTTCACGCCGGAACGACGGATGCCGCCGAACGCGACGATCCGGATTCGTCACGATTTCAATGAGGACGAACAGCAGCGCCGCGCTGCGGCTGGCTAACGGTGATTCGACATCTCTCGTTAGCGGCGGCAGTAGCGATCTACTTGGCCACGTGGTGGGCCGTCGGCGCGCTGCCGCCCGATGCCGTTGGGCGGCGCATCGCGCCGTTGGCCTTCGTGGCCTTTGTCGGCGCGCTCACAGTGACCGCCTTTTTCGTGGCGCGCGACGCCCCGAAATGGTTCCGCGTCAGCGTCACTCTAGCGGCCGGCCCGGCCGCGGCGGCGTGCTTCGCACGGACCGCGGAACCGGCGCTCCCGTCGTTGCTCGGACTTGGTCTGGTCCTGGCCTGGGCGACGGTCGTCGCGTTTGGTGCCATCCCGGCCCGCCGTTCCGATGTCGATGCATCGTCATAAGTGCATGTCAATGAATGCCTTATGAGCGCCGCCCGGGCGTTTTCTTGACGTTCTGACACGGCAAATGCCTACAATTGGGCTGGCCGTTTGCTTCTGGGCCTGCTCGTCGTAAACTTTGTAGAGGATGCGATTTAGCGTCTGCGAGGCGGCGGCGCACGATTCGAGATGTGCTTGTATTTTCGCTGCCTGCGCGTATTCTTTACGTTTGCGCTAGGCCGCCACGCGGGGGGCGGATGCATGGCCCCAGGGGCCAACGCGACCAGCGTACGGCGGCGCAAGGCGGGCGCGGCTGACACAAAGGATCTACTGATGCGCGAGATTCTCACTGGTTGGGAGATGCATCCCACGACGTGGGTCTATTTATCCTCGCTGATCATGATCACGGTGTTTTTTAAGTTTGGTCGCTTTTGGAGCGTCCGGAACCTGGATCTGGTCGGCCTGATTTCGTTCGGCCCCGGCCTGTTGCTCGCGCAACGCAGCGATCCCACGCTTTCGCAGTTGGGATTCCTGCTGCTGTTCGTTACCGGCGGATTCTTCCTGGTGCGGCTGCTGATCGATCCTCAAATGGTGCGGCGGCCGCTGCTGGAACCGAATTTGTCGACCGGCGGGTTGACGTTCATGGGCGTCTCGCTGTTGATCTTCTTGATGACGAACGTCGTCACGGAGAAATTGACGGTGAACGATCTCGACGGTCCGCCCCGGCTGGAAAAAATGCTCGACCACGAGGTCGCCGGTACGCATGATCCGCAACTCGCCGCGCCTGGCCCCGGCTATCCGCTGCTGCACTTGCTGCCCAGCATGCCGAGCCGCGCGATCATCGAGCCGCTGGAAGTTCCCGAAACGCAACAGCTCGACATGCTTTCCATTGCCACGGCGCGCACGATGGCGATTTTTTCGCACCTCGCAGTCGTGATTGGCATGGTGCTCGTGGGGCGCCGGCATTTCGACAACATTCGCACCGGCGTAGCTGCCGCGACCGTGTATCTCGTGTTGCCGTATAGCGCGCAGATGACCGGCCGCGTCGACCACGTGTTGCCCGCGGCGCTGATGGTCTGGGCGTTGCTTTGCTACCGGCGGCCCGCGATCGCCGGCATCTTGATGGGGCTCGCGGCGGGCGCGATTTACTACCCATTGTTCCTGTTGCCACTCTGGCTGGGATTTTATTGGCAGCGCGGTTTCTGGCGCTTTGGCGGCGGCGCGCTGGCGATGATCGCCCTCCTGGTGGGCAGCCTGGCTTGGATCTCCAGCGACTTCGATTCCTTCTTGTCGCAGCTTCGTACGATGTTCGGCTGGACCGATTTTCAGACTCGCGACGTCGGGGGCTTTTGGGACGTTCAATGGTCGGCGTTTCGGTTGACCGTGATGACCATCTTCGCGGTGCTCTCGCTGAGCATGGCGCTCTGGCCGCAGCCGAAGAACCTCGGCACGTTGATGAGCTGTTCCGCGGCGTTGATGCTCGGCACGCAATTCTGGGTCGCCAAGGACGGCGGGCTATTCATGGCCTGGTACTTGCCGCTCTTGTTGCTGACCGTCTTCCGTCCGAATCTGGAAGATCGCATTGCACTGACCACCTTGGGCGATGGTTGGCTGCTGAAATTCAAAAACTATCGCCGCACGCTCAAACAGGCGGCGTAGTTGCGCCGTCGCTGGGCCGAGGCGGCACGAGGAGCTTGCCTCATGTTCGTTCGAGCTTGCCGCATTGCCACAATTCTGCGGATTGCCTTGGTCGCTTGCCTGGCGGCGTTGTCATCAGCGCATTTGTTCGCTGATGATTGGACGCAATTTCGCGGCCCTGAGGGCGAAGGCATCGCCAACGGCCCTGTGCCGATCCGCTTTGGCCCACAAGAAAACCTGCTCTGGAAGACCAAACTTCCCGGCGCCGGCGGCTCGAGCCCGGTGCTGATCGGCGATCGCATTTTTCTCACCTCCTACACCGGCTACGCGGTCGCTGGCGAACCGGAGGGGAGCATCGAGCGCTTGGAACGCCATGTCTTGTGCCTCGATCGAGGCGACGGCCATTTGATGTGGGATAAGACCATACCCACGCGACTGCCCGAACAGGAAGGCATTCGTGAATCGCACGGCTACGCGTCGAGTACGCCCGTGGTCGACGCAGATCGGGTGTACGTGTTCTTCGGCAAATCCGGCGTCTTCGCCTTCGACCACGACGGCAACCAACTTTGGCAAGCGGAGGTCGGTGACCAGACGCACGGCTGGGGCTCGGGCGCGTCGCCGGTGTTGCACCAGGATGTCGTGTTGATCAACGCCAGTGTGGAGAGTGAATCGCTCTATGCGCTCGATCGCAAGTCGGGCGAGGTTGCGTGGCGCGCGGCAGGCGTCCGCGAAGCGTGGAACACGCCGCAGCTCGTGAAGACTGACAAAGGCGACACTGAAATCGTCGTGCCGATCATCGAGCAAGTCCTGGCCTTCGATCCGGCGAACGGCGAGCAGCTCTGGCACTGCGCCACGGACATTCCATGGTACATGGCGCCGAGCGCCGTCGCGCGCGATGGCATCGTCTATTGCATCGGCGGCCGGCCGGGTTATTCGGTGGCGGTGCGTGCGGGCGGCCGCGGCGATGTCACCGCTTCGCATCGACTTTGGGCAATGAAGAAAGGCTCCAACGTCCCGTCGCCGATTCTGCTTGGCGATCAACTCTATTGGATGCACGATAACCTCGGCATCGCGAGTTGCGCGAGCGCCGCGACCGGCGAACTGCTATACGAGCAACGGATCAACCGCGCCGGCATGGTCTATGGGTCGCCAGTGCTTGCGGGAGAGCACTTGTACTATGTCACGCGCGAAGGGCGCGTGTTCGTGGTGAAAGCAGCGCCGCGCTTCGAATTGGTCGCAACGAATGATCTCACCGATGGCGGCGTCTTCAACGCCAGCCCCGCCGCGGTCGACGGCAAGTTCTACATTCGCTCCGACGGCTGGCTGTACTGCTTCGGCGAATAAGCGCTCGCCGGCAACTGCATGCGGTGACCCGCAGCGCGCATAAAAAAAGAGGCCGCCGGACCGTTTATCGGCTACAGAACGGTCCGTCGGCCCCACGTTTCCGCCCAACGATTTACACGCAAGAGCGGGCTCGTTGCGAAAAAATGGCCAGGCTCGTCATCCACCCCACAAACCGATTCTGCCCCACAGGATCGATGATGGCGATATCCGACGACGACGAGCCTGGTCATCAACTTTATCGCACGAGCCCCAGAAATGTACTCACGGTCCTTTTTTGACCACGCCGAACGCCGAACCGATTTAACCGCGAAACACGCGAAAGGGCGCGAAAGAGAAGAGAGAGGACAATGGTTGAATTTGTTTCAACCAAGCTTACGGGACATTGTCGAGTTACTAATTCCGAACTTCCCTTCCGTTCCTTTTTCGCGTTATTTCGCGTGTTTCGCGGTTCCTTCCCATTTCAAGTATTTTCCCGTAACAGATTTCGTGGACTTCCGCTTGGCAAGGTAACGACGCACTGACGCGTCGGACCAAAAAACTCAAGCCAACGGGAATTCACCCATGTTTACTCGCCAACAACTCTGCTATTTGCTGACTTTGACCCTCGGCCTGGTCACCAAGACGCAAGCCCAACCTTTCGGCCCCCCGCAGCCGGGCTACCCCCAACCGGTCGCCCCGCAAGCCGCAGTGGCGCCGGCCGCAGTGACCCCGGCCGCGTTTCCGCAAGCCGGCTACCCGCCGGTCGGCTACCCGCAACCGGTGGTGATGCCGTCGCCGGTCGTCGTGCCGGAACCCCCGGTTCGCCTCGGGTTTCAGTTTGTGATGTGCGACTACGGCATGGCCGTCAACGCGATTCTTGAAGGCGGTCTGGCCCAACAGGTCGGCCTGCTGCCCGGCGACATCATCGTGCAGATGAACACGTTCCAAATCACCGGTTGGGACCAGTATTGCCTGGCCATCCACGACGCGGTGTTCAGCCGCGGCGGGCAGGTCGAGATGTGGCTCTACCGGCCGACCGCGGCGGGCTACGAATTGCAGTACGTGGCCTTCACCATCCATGAAGAACAGATCATCGTCGTGGTCCCGTGCTCGTACCACTACGAGAAGTGCCACAGCCACCACGTGAGCTGCTGGAACGACCGCCTGGTGTACTTGAACCACTGCTGGCAGGAACATTGTCACGACGGCAAGGCTCACAACCACAACGGATTGAACCTGAACTTCCTCGGCCAGGGCATGAACCTGAACTTCAACAAGGGAGGCGTGAACGTCAACCTCGGCAACCTGATGCAGAACCAAGGTAAGGGCGGGTTCGGCGGACAGTTCGGCAACTTCAAGCCCCAGCAGTTCCAGAACCAGGTCAAGCAGCTCAACGGAGGCAACAACTTCCAGAAGCAAATTCAGTCCCAATTCAACAACAACTTCAAGCCGAAGTTCAACAACCACGGCAACCATAACAGCAACCACAACAACAACTCGTCGCACTTTCGATCGTCGAACGGCGGCTCGAACAAGAACTCGTCCTCGCAGTCCGGCCGCTCCCACGGCGGCAGCAGCATGACGAAGTCCTTCAGCGGGTTTGGTAAGAAATAGTCCCCGCGATAAGTAAGTCGCAACAAACCATCGCCGCCCGGGTCACTCGCAAGAGCCCCGGGCGGCGTCGTTTGTTGACTGCCAGCTTGGGGTTGCCGAAGGCCTTGTGAAAGCAGGCAAGAAAATGCGGTCAGCGCGATCGCCTGGCTGCAGGGGAGCTTAGTTCGTGGCGAACAAACCGTCTTGTTGCGATTGTGCGACGCGGATGAGCACGAGCCGGCCGGTCGCGCCGCCCGAAACGTCTTCCGTGAAGAAGTAGCCGCCTAAAGCGCCGTCGGCGGAGGACGTGCCGCCAAGCACGAGGATCTGGCCTGGCTGGAGTGGCACGTCGATTTTCAGATCGTCGAGCGCCACGCGCTCACGGCGCGTTTCGATCGTGTATTGCCCTTCGCCTGGCGTGAAGATGCCGCGGGGATCGCCGTGCTGGACTTCCGAAAGGACTTCCAAGAGCACGCGGCCATCCGGCTGCGGCTTGCCGCTGACTGCGAAACAGCATTGCGCTTGCTGGTACGACTCGCCCGTGACTTGCTGATCGGTTCGATTGAACAGCGTTATCCGATCATAGACGCGCGAGGCCATGATCTCGCCGCGACGTCCGGAGCGCATTTGCAGAATACGGCGCGAGACGTTGGACTCGGCTTGAAGATCGACGACGACCGCGTCGCTGGCCGGGGCCGGCGACTTCTCGCCGAGCTGCATCAAGCGCTCCAGCTCGACGGGAATGCGCCCGGCCGTGAGCCCCGCGCGGAAACCTTGTTTACTCAGCCGGGCGCGTGTTTCAGCCGGCAACGAAAGCTCGTCGATCTCGGCCCAGATTGGCGTCGCTTGGGCCGCCTCACCAGGCGGCAGTCGCACTAGAAAAACTTCCAGCACGACGCTGTCCGCGGCCATTTTCGGCGGCTGCAATTCGAGGCCCTTATGCTGGGGCAACTCGGCGCAGCCCGCCAGCGCGGCCGCGAAAAGCAGCAAGATCGAGCGCAACAGCCTGGCAAAACGCTGCATCCGTGCGCGTCTGTAAGCCGTGGAAACGCGCCAAGGTCCGGACTCGGCGCGCGGAAAGACCGATGACGACCCGGGACGATAGAGATGTGCGGCGTGGCAGTCAACCTGACCTGCCGCGCGAAGGCGGTTCGCCTCTCTTGCCCGTTCCGCCTATTCCTGCTTTTCGCCTTTGACGATCGGCGTGTCGTCGGCGTTGCCCCACTCCTGCCAGCTGCGGTAGTAGTTGCTGACGTGCTTGGCGCCCATCAACTCCATGCCGAAGACCATCACCGAGGCGCGGCCGCCGCTTTGGCAATGGGTCGCCGCGGGGCGTTGCAGGTCGATGCCGGATTTGGCGAACAGTTGGGACAATTCCGACGCTTCGCGAAAACGGCCGGTGTCGGCGTTCAACAGGTCGACCCATTCGAGGTGCTTCGCGCCGGGGATCGCGCCGGCGCGTTTGTTCTTCAACGCGTCGTCGCCGCAGAACTCAGCGTCACTGCGCGTGTCGATGATTTGCAGGTCGCCGGTTTCCAGCGAATGCAGTAGACCTTCCTTGGTGGCGAGGCGATCGGCGATCGGTCGTAGCTCGGGTTCCGTCGCTTTCGGTTCAGGCGCAGGCGCCGTTTCGATTTCGCGTTTCGCGGCCTGCCAGCCCTTCCAGCCGCCGTTCAACAGGCGTACGTCGGCGACATCCAAATAGCGCAGGATCCACCACATCCGCGCGGCATCCTTGGTCTGGTTGTCATCGTAGATGACGAGTTTGTCGCTTGTGGTCAGGCCCAGCGCGCCGATCCGTTGTTGCCAGCCAGCGACGTCCTGACCTTGATCGAAGCCCTTCGCCCATTCGCCGGCGTCGATCCATCGTGCGCCTGGAACATGCCCGGCGAGATACTGCTCACGCGGACGGGCATCGAGCACGACAAAATCTCCGAGCCGGAGCGCTGCCGGCTCGACCAACAATTCAGGGTTCACATAATCATTGGATGGCGCCTGCGCGAACATCGCGCCCAACAACGCCAACGAGAGGGACAGCGACCCGATCATGATGCGACTCCTTCAACGAATAAGGCCTGCTGGAAGGCAGTGTAACCCTTCCGAGCAGGCCCCGCCATCGCGCTGCGGTGGCACGTCATTCCGCTGCGAGTGGCGCCGACTCTCCGCGTCGCGAGACATGCCAGGCTAGGCCCACAGCGACCAAGGCCGGCAGTGCGACCAGTTCCCAGTTCATGGCTGGCGGATAGCTGAGCCCAATCGAGAGCGTACCGTTGCCCGGCATGGTGGGCAATTTGAGTTGTGAATGCATCAGCGCGCCCAGCGCGCACTCCAATACCGCGACTACCCAGAACCAGCGTGCGCCGCAGCCGCTCCGAAACGCCCAGCGGCCGAATCCGAACGTGACGGCCATCAACGGGACGATCATGCCGATCTGACAGACGACGATCGCCAGGTATTGTCGCGACCAACTCGTAGCGCCGGCAGGCTGAAATGACCCCAGCAATTCGAGCGCCCAGAATCCGAGCGTGAACAACAGCGCCGACAGCAAGATCGTGCAGGGAACCGGTCCCATCGTAAACACCAGCCAGGGGTGTCGCCCGGCGAAGTGTTGGGCGCGGAACTCCGTGGCGAAGTGTTGTGCGAGTTGCCGGGGATCGCCGAGGCGATCGAGTTCCGGCGCAGTCTGCCGTTCCGCGACGATGTCCTGCGAGTGATCGTCGAACTCGCGCATCACGCGATGCACGTAGAACCGCGGTAAGCGGCGACGGACCAGTTCACATCGCAACTGCGCCGAAAGTGATGGAGCATTCATCCGAGCCTCCTTGCAAAATGCGTTCCACGGCCGCGACGATCCGCTGCCACTCAGCGGACGATCCGGCCAGGCGTTTCGTGCCCGACGCCGTCACGCGGTACACCACGCGACTGCGCCCCCCCGCCAATTCGCTCTTGCTGGATAGCCAACCGGCGGCCTCCAGCTTGTGCAACACCGGGTAGATCGAACCCTCGCCGAACGTCAATTCGCCATTACTGACCAGGCGAATCGACTGCACGAGTTGATAGCCGTACATCGGCTGCCGGGCCAGCAGACGGAGGACTACCAACTCCGGCACGCCGTTGAGAAAATCAGGGTTCGTTCGCAGTTTGCTCATAGCGTCGGACGATACCTAGAACCACAAAGCATGGCAATAGGAATCGGCTCCAGGCGTCGAAAACTTGACAAGGAACGTGATCTCGATGGATGCGGTTCGCTGGATGATGGTCTTGGCCCTCGCACTTTTTTTGGCGGAAGGCTTCGCCTTGAGCGTCTTCCCTGTGCAGTTTCGGGAGCTGGTTTCGCAACTCGACGCGCGGACGTTGCAAGCGGCAGGGCTGATGGAAACGGTGCTCGCCGCGGCGCTGATGGTCGGCGTGATCCTGGGGTAAGTCAGCGCGCCGTTCAGAACAAGCGCCGCTGGCCGCCGGGCGTTGCGCAAGGTTGAAACTGCTCGCGGTCCAGGGGCGGTAAATCGCTGAAGCCGAGTTTCTTGCGGAACACTTTGAACATCGCGCGAATCTGATCGGCGACTTCGCCGGCGCCGGTCATGCGTTGGCGCCAGGTGGAATCGCTCATTTTTCCACTGCGCGTCTGACGGATGAGGCTCTCCACTTTCTCGGCGCGTAGGGGCTGCGAGCGATGCAGCCATTCGCGGAACACCGGTTCGACAGTGAGCGGTAAGCGGAGCAGGATGTAACCGACGTCGCCGGCGCCGGCGTCGCGCGCGGCTTTCATCACGGCCGGCGCTTCATGGTCGTTCAAACCGGGAATGATCGGCGACACGAATACGCGCACCGGCACGCCGGCTCGTGCGAGGGTTTCCACCGCGCGCAATCTGGCCGCGGGGATGCTCGTCCGCGGTTCCATCTCGCGCGCAAGTTCTGGATCGAGCGTGGTGATCGAGACGTTCACGTGTGCCAGGCGATGCGAGGCCATCTCTTGCAGGATGTCCAAGTCGCGCACGACCAGCGCATTCTTGGTGACAATGCTGATCGGCTGCCGGCATTCCTGTGTTACTTCCAGGCATTGCCGCGTGAGCCGGTACTCGCGCTCGGCGGGTTGGTAGCAGTCGGTCACGCCGCAAAACGTAATCGGCTCCGGCTTCCAGGCGTCCCTCGAGAGAAACGCGCGCAGCAGCTTTGGCGCATCGCGTTTTACGAAGATTTTCGTTTCGAAATCGAGCCCGGCGTTCAGTCCGAGGTATTCGTGCGTGTTCCGCGCATAGCAATAACTACAGCCATGCACGCAGCCACGGTAGGGATTGACGCTGTAGCGAAAGCCGACGTCGGGCGAGTCGTTCTCGCTGACAATCGATTGGGAAGCATCGTCAAAATACTGAATCGGCCGATCGGTTCGTTCCTGCAGATACTCGTCGTCCCACGCCAGGTGCTCAAGGTCCGGCGCAGAATGGGTTTTGTCGTACCGATTCGGCGGATCGAGTTGGGAGCCGTGACACATGGGGAACTTAGGGCAGGGAATCAGGTGAAGTGTGTGCGTTTGTACACTAACACGCCGAGGCTAAATGTACAAGCTCGCATTCAACTACGGCTCCCCGACGGGACCGCGACGGATTCAATTTGCTGGACGCACGCGAGCTATTGCTCAGGCACTCGTAGGGAAAGCGAATTCGAATCGTCTCCCTTCAAACCGCCCGAGTGGTAGAATGCCAATGTCACGATTTGATCGTTCAGCCCGAGGGCGCGCAAGTGTTTACGGCAATTCATTTCAAGAACTTCAAAGTCCTCAAAGACGCCACGCTTCCACTGGGGCGTTGCACGCTGATTGTCGGGCCCAATGGAAGTGGGAAGAGTACGGCGCTGTCGTCACTGCAATTGTTGGCGAATCGTTCGGCTGGTTCGCTCTTGCATAGCCGTTCAGCAGCAGCAAATGAAAATGCCCCAGTTGAAATCGATTTCAAGTGGAGTGACGGAAATTCAATCGCGTTGATGCTGACGGCCGAGAATCAGCCATATATTGAAGTTCGGCCGAAAGGTGCGACCCTGAGGCCGGAATTTGAGCAAGCGTGCAACAGTTCACGAGTGTACCGACTTGATTCGCGTTCAATTGCCGAGGCTGGACCGTTACAGGAACGGGTGGTGCTTGAGCAGACTGGACGTAGGCTTGCCGCCGTTCTCGACGGATTGAGCACACGATACGAGGATCGATGGGCCACACTGAACGAAAGATTGCCTGAATGGTTCCCAGAATTCGACCGAATCCGACTTTCGGTGGAGTCCGGGACTAGTAATCGGACCTTCTCGATGCGATTGAAAGGCACAAATCGTGAAATTGCGGCCCGCGATCTCTCCGACGGCGTGCTGCTGTCAATTGCCTTGTTCACGCTAGCGTATCTGCCCGACGCGCCAGCATTAATTGGCCTTGAAGAACCAGAACGTGGAATTCACCCACGACTCTTGCAAGAAGTGTTTCTTACTCTTCAAAGGCTGGCCCACCCAGAGGAATTTGGCGAATCGCGTGTTCCCGTGCAAGTCATCGCCACCACTCACTCGCCCTACCTCCTCGGCTACTTCCGTGATCGCCCGGAAGATGTCGTGATCGCCAATCGTGAAGGGGACAATGTGCGATTCGAGCGCCTCGCGGACATTGCCAATTATGACGAGATCGTCGGCGACGTTTCGTTGGGAGAGGCCTGGTACACGGGCGTATTTGGCGGCGTGCCCACACAATGAAAATTGCGATTGTAAGCGAATCTCCTGGCGATAGCCTGATTGTGAAGATTCTCTGCGCGAAGATACTCGGCTTCCCCATCGACGTCGTTACGCTGAAACGTTCTGCCGACGGTTTTGCCGCGGCAAAGGAGTCGCTCAAGGTCGCATATCGTCAATTGCACTACCGTCGGGAAGCGCAGGTCATGATTGCTTGCGTGGATGCCGACAATTCCTATCCGCACTTATCCAATTGCGGCGATCCGCGATGCCGCCACTGCGACATATCGAGCATGCTTGACCAAGAAGAACGGCATGCCAAGCCAAATTCAGCGTTCCCGACGCCGATTCAATGCTTTGTGGCGGTTCCTCCACCCTCCATCGAGGCTTGGCTGATGGCGCATCGCGACAACAACTGCCGTGAGGCGCTATGGCGGTCTCAACCGATTTCGCGGCGCGATTCCGCGAACGCAATTCGTCAGCAAAAAATTTCGCTGTATGGAAAACTGCGGCCGTCCGACCAAGAGCGCGAAGGGGCAGCGATCGCGGCCGCGAACGACATAGCCTTGATTGAACAATGTTATCCCAACAGCTTTGGTCAGCTCGCCAGCGCTCTGCGCGGCAATCTCGGCATCACTTAGCCACTGCCCTCTACACAAACCGGTTCACCAGCCCCTCCAGCATTTCCTGGCGGCCGCTCTTGTTTGGGGTGATTTCGCCCTTTTCCAGCATGTATTTTTCCAGGGTTTTGAAGCTGGCTTGGCCGGTTTCGATTTCGGCGCCGACGCCGGTGTCGAAGCTGCTGTAGCGGTCTTTGACGAATTGATCCAGTTCGCCGTCGGCGCGGATCGCGGCTGCGATTTTCAATCCTCTTGCGAAGGCGTCCATGCCGCCGATGTGGGCGTGGAAGAGGTCGACGGGCTCAAAACTTTCGCGGCGGACTTTGGCGTCGAAGTTGACGCCGCCGGGGGCGAGACCGCCGTACTTCAGGATGCTGAGCATGCACTGCGTAGTGAGGTAGATGTCGGTGGGGAATTGATCGGTGTCCCAGCCGAGCAGCATGTCGCCGGTGTTGGCGTCGATCGAGCCGAGGAAGCCTTGCATGCCGGCGTATTCCAACTCGTGTTGCATCGAGTGGCCGGCGAGCGTGGCGTGGTTGGTCTCGATGTTCATCTTGATGTGTTTTTCGAGGCCGTAGGCGCGGAGGAAGTTGATGCAGTTGGCGACGTCGAAATCGTACTGGTGCTTGGTCGGCTCTTTGGGCTTCGGCTCGAAGAGGAACTGGCCGGTGAAGCCGATTTCCTGGGCGTAGTCGACGGCCAGGTGCATGAAGCGGGCGAGGTGATCGACCTCGCGCTTCATGTCGGTGTTGAGCAGGTTTTGATAACCTTCGCGGCCGCCCCAGAAAACGTAGTTCTCACCGCCGAGTTCCTTGGTGACTTCGATGGCTTTCTTGACTTGCGCCGCGGCGTAAGCGAAGGCATCGGCGTTGCAACTCGTGGCGGCGCCGTGCATATAGCGCGGGTTGCTGAACAGGTTGGCGGTGCCCCAGAGGAGTTTGATGCCGGAGCGTTGCTGTTCGTCCTTCAGGGCTTTCACGACGGCGTCGAGATTCTTGTTGGATTCGGCCAGCGTCTTGCCTTCCGGCGCGACGTCGCGGTCGTGGAAGCAGTAGAACTCCACGCCGAGCTTTTCCATGAACTCGAAGGCGACCTTTACGCGGTTGACCGCGTTTTCGACGTTATCGACCGGGCCTTCCCAGGGGCGGACCATGGTGCCGGGGCCGAAGGGATCGCTGCCGGCGCCGCGGAAGGTGTGCCAGTACGCCACGGCGAAGCGGAAATGGTCCCGCATCTTCTTGCCTTCGACCGCTTCGTCGGCGTTGTAGTGCCGGAAAGCGAGCGGGTTTTTCGATTGCGGGCCTTCGAACTTGATTTTGCTGATTTCGGGGAAAGCGGCCATGGCGACGCGTAGCTCCAACGTGGGTTTGGCGATGAATTTGGGAATGATTAGACCGGAAAACGGGGGTTTTTCAAGCTCCGGCGGTTTGGGCGGAGGATTCACCACTGAGGCACGGAGGCACGGAGGACGCGGAGAGGAGGGAAGGAGAAAGGGAACCACGAAAGGCGCGAAAGTCACGAAAAGTGGAGCAAGGATGTAGGAGACGTGATAGGTAGGTGCTGCGCTGGGGACGAACTTGTTAGGGCACGGAACTTGATTGGCTGGTTGCAGATCGCCTACTTCAATTGGGCGGTATGCTGGGGGCGCGTGTGGCGATAGGATTGGGCGCGACTTCGTGCTTTACATCTAGATTTCTACCTGAGAGGTGGCCAATGAGACGCATTGTGCAATGGACGTTTTTGATTGGCGCGGCTTGCTCGGTCGCAATGCCGGCGAGCGCTTCGTTTCGCGGGAGCAGCTGCGTGGGCGATTGTGCCGTCGCTGCGCCGCAGACCGTGGAGCGTACGATTCTCGTCCCAGAATGGACTACCGAGACACGCACCGTGACTGTGACCGAGTGCCGGCCGGAAACGCGCACGCGGACGGTGACGCAGATGCGTTGCGTGCCTTATACCGAGACGGTGACGCGCCAACGTTGCGTGATGGTTCCGCAGCACCGCACGCGGACCGTGAACTACATCGTGCGGAAGCCGGTGATGGAAACGGCGACGCGGGAATGTGTAGTGCTCGTGCCGCATCGCGTGGAGCGAACAGGGACGCGGACGGTTTGCCGCATGATGCCGGTGACGATCCAGCGCACCGTGTGCGAGGATCAGGGGCATTGGGAAACTCGCGAAGTCGCCGCCTGCGCTGATTGCGCCACGTGCTGTGAACCGCGCACCGCGCGGGTGTGGGCGCCGCATGTCGTGACGAAAACCGTACCGGTCAAGGTGATGCGTCCAACGATGGAACAGCAGACGTACACTTACTACGCGACGGAATGCCGGCCGGAACGGCGCACCAAGACGGTTCAGCTTTGCCGCTACGTGGCGGAGCCACGCACACGCGAGGTGACCGAGACGATCTTCGTGCCGAAGATGGTTATGCAGACCTGCAATGTCACGCGCGTGCGCGTGGAGCCGGTGACCAGGACGATCCAGTGTCGGGTGATGGCGCCGCACCAGGTGCAGAAGGAAGTTCAGGTACGGGTTTGCAAGATGGTCACGAAGACCGTGCAGGTGAACGTTGGCTGCTGCCGGTAGACGGCACTGGCGGTTGTTGAAATTCAGAGGGCCTGGCCGATTTCGGCCAGGCCTTTTTTTGTTGATGCTCTTGGTTGAGGGAGGATTTCACCACGGAGGCACGGAGAACACGGAGAGGAGTGGAGGGAGTGGTGCGTCGGAGGAATTGGAGCCAGGAGCGTGAAGGACTGGAGGGAATAATGCTGGACGAAGTGACGCGTTTGAATGTTGGCGAACCCATGTGCGTGGATTCCAGGATCGTGCCGCTGGCGAGCGCGAACAGCACGACGCAGCGTAAGGTCGGCGCCCCGCAACCGGGCCGTTGTCATTTCTGCTGTCGATACGCGCGCTGATTGGCGGTCGTGTCAGCTATCGTGAAGGCGGTTCCAACGGTCACGATCACACGATGCCCAGGCGTCTGGTCCGACCGGCGTCAGGCAGTCATGTGGCGGGAGAGGTGGGTTATCGATTGCCTGGCGGCTCGACTAGGGGCGAAATGGGGATTTTGTGAAACACGCGATATTCCCCGCGAAAGCAACGTGAAGGCCCCTGTTTTTCAGGCAAGTTCGCACTCACGCAGTCGTGACGGAGATTAAAAAGACCGCGAGAGTCGGACTTGCAGAACGTCGCAGTTGCGGCGCCACGCTGCTCTGCTTAGAACCGCCAGCCGACGCCCACGTTCGAGAAGAAGTTTGGCGCGTCGTCGGTCACGCCCCAGCCGAGGCGGGCGCCGAGTTCGAGGTTTTCTGTGACCAGGCAATGCATGCCGGGGCTGAGGAAAGCGCGGTTGAATTCCTCGTCAGCGCCTTGCGAGTTGATGCTGAAGTATTCGGCGTGGGCGTGCCAGCGCTCGTTGATGGGGATGCGGAGTACGACCGACGGCGCCCAGAGGTTCAAGGCGTCTTCGGCCGTGTGCTCTGTCAGGTAGTGAATGGAAGAATCCAGTCGCCACCGATTCGCCAACTCCCAGCCAAACGTATAGGTCGCGAGGAGATCGGTATCGTTCGATTCGCCGCTGGTGGGCGAATAGCCTTGCACGATCAGTGCGCTGCGCGGCAGCCAGTTGTCTTGTTCGGTGACGCTGGCCTTGAAGCCATATAGGAGCTGCGATTCGCGCTCCAGTTCACCGCCGGCGGGCGCTTCGCCGCCCTCGTTTCCAGACACGAGATCGCCTGCGCCGCCGACTTCATAGTTCCAGCCAAACCGCAATTCGAGGCGATCGCTCAGGCCGCGGCGGATGAGGATTTCTGGAAAGCTGTGCGTTTCGGCGACATCGCGATTGTCGATGAACGAATACGACGACTCGAAGACCGTCACGCACCGCCCGACCGTGCTGGTGGCGGGCGTGAAGGCGTCGCGGTCGGTTTCCAGCTCGTCGGCTTCCTCCTCTGCTGGCTCGGCCTCGACTTCGACGTCGGCCTGGTCCAATTGCGCGACAGCCGATGTGGCGGCGCTTAGCCACTGCGATAGCACAACTGCGATAGTCAAAAGTGCGCGTCGCATGGCAGTTCTTTTCGCGCGGTCGAAGGTACGACGACTTTCCATTCGTTCAGTCCGGCAGCCGCGCCGCGGCACGCTCGCCACAAATGATTGATCGGCAAAGATGCGGCGGTATTGACCGCTGGAAGCGCCCGCGGAGGCCGCGCACGGCGTGACATGATGCCGCATGTAGCGATTGCGTGGACTTGGCAAACTTGGCGTCTGTGCCAGTCGCTTCCAGCGCAACAAAATAGGGGACGCCGGCTTTTCGGCCGGCGCCCCCTTGAATCAGCTGGCGGACTACTCTCCGCCGACAGTCATGCTCTTGATTTGCTGCTCAAGCGTGTCCAGGCTCCAGTCGCCCGGCTTCTGGCTGGGCGGGAATTCCTTCATGCTCATCAGAAATTCGCTGGCGACCGCCTGCAGAGGCACCAGTACGAACGCCCGATCGATCATCCAGTCGTGATACGTGTTGGAGTTGTGCTGAGACTTCTCGAACGGGTCGCGGCGCAGGTTGAACAGCAGCGGTAGACGCAAGTGGACGAGGGGCTCGCGCCATACCTGCAATTGCTCGGCGCGGTTTTCCCGGTACGTCGCCTTCCAATCTCCCACACGGATCGACATCACATTGCCATCGTCGCCCACATAGATGAACGACTTGCGCGGCGACTCCTTCGTCTTGCCACTGAGGTAGTCCAGCAGATTGTGGCCGTCGATGTGGTTCTTGTAGGTCCGGCCGTTCAGTTCCACGCCCTTAAGCAGCTTCTCCTTCACGTCCGGAGCGCCGGCGATGGCGGCGAACGTCGGCAACCAGTCCTCGTGGGAGATGATGCCGTTGAGCGTCGTGCCGGCGGGAAAATGTCCCGGCCAACGGATAAAGCAAGGCACGCGAAACGCGCCTTCCCAGTTGGAGTTCTTTTCACTGCGGAACGGCGTGGTGCCGGCGTCGGGCCAGGTGTTGTAATGCGGGCCGTTGTCGGTTGAGTACTGGACGATCGTGTTGTCGGCGAGACCGAGTTCGTCGATCAACTTGAGCAGTTCGCCAACGTGCATATCGTGTTCGACCATGCCGTCGCTGTATTCGTCCTGGCCGGAAATGCCGATGTGCTCGGGCTTCACGTGGGTGCGGAAGTGCATCCGCGTGCCGTTCCACCAGCAGAAGAAGGGTTGGCCGGCCTTCGACTGACGGGTGATGAAGTCCTTGGCCGCGGCCAGGGTTTCATCGTCAATCGTCTCCATGTGCTTCTTGGTCAGCGGACCCAGATTCTCAATCGTTTGCCCGCCTTTGCCGTCTGCTTTACTTTTGATAATCCCGCGCGGACCGAATTGCTCGAGGAATGTCTTACCGTTCGGCAGTTTCATATCGCGAGGGTAGTCGCGGTTTTCGGGCTCTTCTTCGGCGTTCAAGTGATAGAGGCTGCCGAGGAATTCGTCGAACCCGTGCATCGTCGGCAGGTGTTCGTCACGATCACCTTGGTGGTTCTTGCCGAACTGGCCGGTGGCGTAACCCTGGCTCTTCAAAACGGTCGCCATAGTCACGTCGGTCTTCTGCCAGCCTTCTTTCGCGCCAGGCATTCCGACCTTGGTCATGCCGGAGCGAACCGGAACGCTACCGCTGATGAAGGCGGCGCGACCGGCCGTGCAGCTTTGCTGGGCATAATAATCGGTGAAGGCGACGCCTTCGCGGGCAATGCGATCGATGTTCGGCGTCATGTAGCCCATCATGCCGCGGTTGTTGTGACTGATATTCCAGGTGCCGATGTCGTCGCCCCAGATGACGAGGATGTTGGGCTTCTTGCCGGACGCGGGCTGCGCGGCGGCCTGGTTGTTTTGAACCTTGTAACTGGCGAGGGCGAAGACGTTCTTTGACACAGCGCCATCGACACAACATGACTTTTGTCCGGCGGGCGTCGCCTCGGACGACGACGTGATCGTCTCCGATTCCGCCCGCGCGGTCGGCGAGAACGATAGTCGCTCCGTCGCCGCGGCCCAGCCGAGCATGGCGCCGAGCGCCAGCGCCGCGAGGGTGTATAACTGATTTCGTTTCACTGAGTTGTCTCCAAGAACAAAATGGGAGCGCGCGAAGGTGTGCCAGTTTCCGGAACTTATAACCCCGGTACAGAACGACTTCAACTCACTGGCGACATTTCAACGCTAAGAATCCAGCGACGGACGCCGGATTGCCCAGTTCCGACAAGGTCATCCTTGTTACGGTGCAAGTTGTCAGTCGTGACGGTCGCAGCCGTCAAAGTGTACGTCACAAGAATTCGTGCCGTGAAGAGTTGTGGACCTGCGCTATGGATGATCGCCCCGGGAGGGGCGACTTGCGCCAGGCGAAGCGATGCACGGCTACCTGAGGCGACACGAGAGCAAATATCGACCAATGAGTTCGTGACGCGGTTGTCCGCAAGAGCCGATGCATCCATAGACCTGGATACGTGGCGCGACCCGAATCAATTGGCGCGGTCTTGCAGGCCGTGGCGCGTTAGCGCTTCAGCCGCAGCCGTGAGAATTCACGGACTTGCTCGGTGATCGCCACTTCCGTCGGCAGGCGTTCCATGGAACTCGCGCCGTAGAAGCCTTCGATGTTGGGGACGCGTTCCAGAACGTATTGCGCGTCGTCCGGCATGGCGATCGGCCCGCCGTGGCAGAGGACGAGGACGTCGGCGCGGACTTGCTTGCAGGAAGTGGCGATCGCAGTTACGTCGCGGACGCAATCATCGAGCGAGCGCGCGGTGCGGGCGCCGATCGTCCCTTTGGTCGTGAGCCCCATGTGGGCGACGACAATGTCGGCGCCGGCTTCCGTGAGCTGGCGGCCTTGCTCGGGATCGAACGCGTACGGCGTGGTCAGTAAATCAAGCTCGCGCGCCGCGGCGATGAGTTCGACTTCGAGATCGAAGCCCATGCCGGTTTCTTCCAGGTTCTCCCGGAAGAGGCCGTCGATGAGACCGACGGTGGGGAAATTTTGGATGCCGGCGAAGCCGAGGTGCTTGAGCTCGCGGAGGAAGGGATCGCGCAAGAGAAAGGGATCGGTCCCGCAGACGCCGGCAAGGATCGGCGTATGGCGCACTGCCGTGAGGACTTCGGGGGCCATCTCGCGGACGATCTGATTGGCGTTGCCGTACGGCATGAGCCCGGCGAGCGAACCGCGCCCGGCCATGCGGAAGCGACCGGAGTTGTAGATCACAATGAGATCGACGCCGCCGGCTTCCTCGCACTTGGCGGAGATGCCCGTGCCAGCACCTGCGCCCAGGATCGGCTCGCCGCGCGCAACCTTGGCGCGGAGGCGAGCGAGAATGGCTGGGCGAGCGAGTGGGTTATTCATCGCGGCGCGACTACTGAGCCTTCGCGGCGACGGGTTTGTTCGTTGCCACAGGTCGCCTTCAGTCGACAGGAGTGAGCATCACTTCGCGGGCAGCGGCGCGGACTGGACTCTCCAGGTCCCATCGGCTTTGCTCATCACCCAGTCTTGCGTCGAGACGACCGTGCCATCCTTGCCGTAGACTTCGACCTTGACTTTCGCCGTGTCCCCTTCGACCAGCGTTTCCGTGGCAATAAAGCCGTTGTAGTTGCGGAATTTCGCGCGATCCGCGGGCTTGGGAATGGATGACTTGACCCACAACTCTTCGGTCAGCCGCTGACTGCCCGCGGCATCGACTAATTTCGTCAACACCAGATTGATGGCACCGGTCTCCGTACTCGTGTCCAACTGGTCTACGGGGCCGTCTCCGCAGCCGGGAATGTAAAGGAGTGACATCAGGACGAACACCGCCACTCCGCGCAATCCAACGCTCCGCTCGACCGACCTTTGCCGCATTTTCATTCCCCCAATTTCACAACAGTACGTCTTCACCCCATCTTGCACGGCTTAGGGTAAGCCCAAGCGCGGTCGGCGGCAAGGGTTCCTAGAGCATTGCCGCGCAGCGAAAGCACCCGGGAGGCTCGCTCGCCGGACCGTCCTTTCGCGTTTGGGGCGCGCCGACTATATTCAATCGCAGGTCCCACCTTGGGAATCCGGCGGCGTTCCTGCCTCTTGCGCCACGCGGTCCCGAGCGTTCCTGTCGTTCTCCTTCCCAGCCTGCTGTTATGCCCAAATATGTGGTTCGCTGTGGGGTGATGCGCTCGTTGGGGGTCTTTGCCTCCCGCGAAGGGGAGCATTATTTGCGCGAAGCCCGGGTGGTGGTTCGCTCCGACCGTGGTCTGGAGGCCGGGGTGGTGCTGTGCGAGGCCACGGACGAAGCCGTGGAGCATTTGCAGGACCCGAAGCGCGGTCAATTGCTGCGTGCGATGAGCGGCGACGATGAGCGCGACTTGGAACAAATGCACGGCCAAGAGCGCAATGAATTCGCCATCTGCGAGCGTGTCATCGCCGAGATGCAACTCGATATGCGGCTGATCGACGTCGAGCACATCCTGGGCGGCGAGCGGGTCGTCGTCTATTACCTGTCCGAAATCCGCGTCGATTTCCGCGAACTGGTGAAGAAGTTGGCGTCGGAATTTCAGACGCGGATCGAAATGCGCCAGATTGGCGTGCGCGATGAAGCCAAATTGCTGGCGGACTACGGCGACTGCGGGAAACCGGTCTGCTGCAACACGCATCTGTCCGAAATGCCGCCGGTCAGCATGAAAATGGCGAAGCTGCAAAAAGCCACGCTCGACCCGACGAAAATCTCCGGGCGCTGCGGACGGCTGAAATGCTGCCTACGTTACGAATACGACGTTTACGAGGAATTACAGAAGGATTTGCCGCCTGTCGGGGTCGACATCATCACCGCCAAGGGCCGCGCGCGGGTGCTGGCTCAGGAAATCCTCGCAGGGCAATTGCTGATCGAGACGGAAGACCGCCGGCGGGTGATGATACCGGCTTCGGAAGTGCTCACCGTGTTGAGCAAGTCGAGTAACAAATGACCACGATGTTCGAATCGCAGGCATGAATGGCCACTCGCAGAACCAAGACTCCCACCGCTATGACAGACCCCGCTGAACGCGCCGAACGCTTCGCTCAACTGTTGCGGGACGATCCTCGTTTCCCGCCAGCGGCCTACCGCTTCGTCACCGAGGCGCTGGAATACGCGCAGTCGAACCTGGGCATGGGGCAAGCGAAGCCGACGGAGCCGACGCCGTTCGACGAAGAGGCCGAAGGCGAGGAACGTCCCAAGGTTGGCGACCGTCACTTGACCGGCCAGGAACTATGCGAGGCGATTCGCCACTACGCCATGGAGCAATTCGGGTACATGGCAAAGTGCGTCCTCAATAATTGGGGCATCCATGAAACGGGCGACTTTGGCGAGATCGTGTTCAACCTGATTCGCATTGGCCAGATGTGCAAAACGCCGGATGATCGCCGCGAAGATTTCGATAACGTCTTCGATTTCAATGAAGATCTGCACGGTCAATTCAAGATCACGATGCCGGAATAGCCTTGTCGCATGAAATCCGACCGCGCGCCGCAAAACGCCCGTCGCCAGCCCAACGCCGCGGCGCGGGACGGAGCTAGGGATGCGGCGGAAGCGTCGAGTCGATCTCGCGCGCCGATGGCGCGGCCGATTTGGCTGTTGGTCAGCGGGGTCTGCCTGGCGAGTTGGCTCGCGGTGCTCGGCTGGCTCGCGTGGCGCGGCTAATTGGACTGGCTGGGAACACCAGCAAGTAGATTGATCTGGGGCGCCTCGAAGGGCCCGCCCCAATCTCCGGGACCGAATTTGGCCTGCCACTTGGCGCCGCCAGTCGCTTGGGAACTTTTACAGGCGCGGTTTATTTCCGCACCGGTGCGATGATGACCGTTCTCCCCGGAAGGTGTTGCGAAATCGCCACAGCCGATTTGTCCTCCTGCCTGCGAGCATTTCGTAAGTTGTGTGTTCATAGCGACTTAGTGCCGACACGGCCGTCTCGAGTTTGCCCGGCATGGCGTTCGCAATCTGGTTACATCGAGACACCACGCGTACCAGGGGCAAACGCTACATGTCACACACCACCTTTGCGCCGGCCGCCCGGCGCGACGTACTGACTCGTTGGGTCGAATCGGGACATCCGTTGGTTCAACCGGAGGGAAATGAATCTCACGGATATCGAGCGCTCAAGCGCGCCCTCGATATCCTCGGCGCCGTGGCGGCGATTGCGCTCTTCGGGCCGCTGATGCTGCTGGTGTTCGTCGCCTTGACGATCACGACCAGGGGGAATGCCATCTTCGTCCAGGAACGCATTGGCTACTGCGGCCGGCGGTTCCGCATGTACAAGTTCCGCTCGATGCGGATGGACGCGGCGAAGTTCCAGCATTTGGTGTCGAACGAGCACTCTGGGCCTATTTTCAAGAACCGTCGCGACCCGCGGATCACGCGCATCGGCCGCTTCCTTCGCTCGACCAGCATCGACGAGCTGCCGCAGTTGTTCAACGTGTTGAAGGGGGACATGGCGCTCGTGGGACCGCGCCCGCCGATCGCCAGCGAAGTCATCAACTATGCACCCTGGCAACGCCGCCGGCTGGCCATCCAGCCAGGGCTCACGTGCTTGTGGCAAGTCAGCGGCCGCAGCGAGATCGGCTTCGAAGATTGGGTGCGGATGGACCTTTGGTACTCCCGCCATCAGAACCTGTGGACCGACCTGCAGTTGATCTGGAAAACGCCGTTGAGCGTACTCTCGCGACGCGGGGCGTATTGAAAGCGCCGCGCGAGTTATTGCAGGACTGTGGGGGGCGTCTCCGACGCCGATGGAGCAGGCGCCTCGGATGGACCCACCGTCGAATCAGCAACAACGTCGAACAATCGGCGTCGGAGACGCCTCCCACAAATCCGCTCGCATAGCGCATTTGCCAGTGAACCATCCGGCACAGTAAAGTGAGTCGCTGTGCGCTAGATTTCCTGCTTCCCGGCGAATAGCTCTCTGATGGACAATCCTTCCCCGGAGGTTCCGCCGGAATCCCCCCGCCCGCCGGAGACCGCGCCGCCGGCGGGCCCGACGCCGCCGCGTGCGCGGATCGTTCGTGAGCGCCGCTGGAGTTGGGCCTGGTTGGCGCCGCTAGCCGCGGCGGCCTTCGTCGCGTTTTTGGCGTACCAATCCTGGCAACCGGCCGGGCCGACGCTGCTAATTCATTTCGCCGAAGGGCACGGCCTCAAGCCCGGCGATGTGTTGCGGCATCGCGGGGTCGTGGTGGGCGAAGTGCGCGAGGTGATCATTGCTCCTGACTTGAGCCACATCGACGTCGCCGTCGACCTGCGGCACGAAGCCGCGCCGATCGCGCGTCACGGCAGCCGCTTTTGGATTGTCCGGCCGCGGATTGATTTCGCGGCCTTGGAAGGCCTGGACACCCTCATCGGCCCGCATTACGTCGCGGTCTTGCCCGGCGACGGCCCCGCGCAAATGGAATTCACCGGGCACGAGGAAGCGCCGCTCACGGAACGCATTGAGCCGGGCGGCGTCGAAGTCGTTCTGCAAGCGACGGAGCGCGGCGGCTTGCGCCCCGGCGCGGCCGTTTACTATCGGCAGATTCGCGTTGGCACGATCCTAACCGTCGGACTGGCCGCGGATGGCAGCGCCGTTGAAGCACGAGCCTACGTGCGACCTGCGTACCGCGAATTGGTGCGGGAGCGATCGCAGTTCTGGAACGTGGGCGGGATTGAATTGGACGCGGGCTGGCTATCGGGCGTGTCGTTGGAGGTCTCGACCGCCGAGGATTTGCTGCGCGGCGGCGTCGCGTTCGCCACGCCTGACGACGGAGGCGCGCTCGTCGTGGACGGCCATCGTTTCGCGGTCGCCAAGAAGGCGGAAGAAGATTGGCACGATTGGTCGCCGTCGCTGCCGTTGGCAGGGCAGGTACTTGGTCCATCGCAGCCGGCGCCAGCGCCGATGCGCGCGGTGTTGACCTGGAAGCACAACGGTACTTTTCGCAATCCCGAGCGGCGGCGCGAAGGGTATGTGTTGCGCGTGCCGGAGGGCTTCCTGGGACTGGCGGATTTGCTGACCGCGCCGGAGCAGTCGTTCGCGGACACCGCCCAGGTCGCGGTCGCGGGCACGGCATATCCGGTGAACGGCGAGGCGAAGCGGCTCTACGATTCGCTGGCGCTGCTGCCGCTGGAGAAGAACAGCAAGGAAAAAACATCTCCCTGGCCAGCGGATCGGATTCGCAATCCCACGACGCCGGAAGATACGCTGGCGTTCATCAGCTCGACGGGCGAGCCGCGGCCGATCGCCGCGGCGCGTTGCGAAGATCAACGCACCGTCTGGCGCGTCGACCCCGTGGTGCATATCGACGCCGATTGGCATGGCGCGGCCGTGCTAGCGGTGCGCGACGGCAATTTGATCGGGTTTCTGAGTTGGCAAGAGGATCACGCGGAAATCGTGCCGCTCAGGAGCGCCGCGCCGCCCGAGAAGAAGGAGTAGCGTACAATACCACCCCGAAGCGCTAGCGAGCACCTCGGGTTGGTGTCACGAGGCCTCTTCACGCTCCGCCCATGGCATACCTCATCGTTCAAGGGCCGGAAAACGAACAACGTTGGCGGCAGACGCTCGCGCCGGGCGCCGCCGTAACGATTGGACGATCGGCCGGTCCGTGGAGCGTTCCCTGGGACGACCGCATCTCGCGGCGGCACGTGGAGCTGCTTTGGCAAGACGATCGACTACAAGTGCGCATGCTGCCCGCGGCGCGCAACCCGGTGTTTTTCCGCGGCCGCGAGGAGCAACGTTTCGAACTGAAGCCGGGCGAGCATTTCGTGATCGGGAGGACGCGCTTCAGCCTGGTGAACGAGCCGGCGGTGACGGCGCTGGAAACGCCGATACCGGTTGAGGAGCAGACCTTTACCGCGCAGTATCTGCAAGAACTGCGGTTTCGCAACCCGGATCATCGCATTGAAGTGCTGAGCCGATTGCCGCAGGTGATTGAGAACGCGGCGAGCGATCACGAGTTGTTCGTCCGGCTCGTGAACATGTTGCTGAGCGGCATCCCACGCGCTACCGCCGCCGCGATCGTGGCCTTGGAACCTGCCGAAGCGGCGTTGGAATTGCGGCAGACGCGGATTCTGTATTGGGACAGCCGCGTTGCTCCCGGTGAGGCATTTCAGCCGAGCACGGCCCTGGTCCGAGCCGCAATCGAGCGCCGGCAAAGCGTGTTGCATGTCTGGGAACCCAGTCGCCGCGCATCGCCCCAGACATTCACGGCGAGCGAGAACTACGATTGGGCCTTTTGCACGCCAGTGCTGGGCAAGCCGAGCGGCGGCTGGTCGGTGTACGTGGCGGGTCGCTTCGAGCCCCATACGCCGCGCAACACACCGACCGATGGCGCGGAGATCAAGGACGATCTCAAGTTCGCCGAGATGGTCGGCGGCGCGCTCGGCTCTCTGCGCGAACTGAAACGCTTGCAACGCCAGAAATCGAGTCTCGGCCAGTTTCTTTCCCCCGCGGTATTGGAAGCGCTCGAGGTTGAAGACCCGGACGAGGCGCTCGCGCCGCGCGAGACCGAGGTCTCCGTGTTGTTCTGCGATCTGCGAGGCTTCTCACGCGCGTCGGAGAAATCAGCTCAGGACTTGCTCGGCTTACTTAAACGCGTCAGCGAGGCGCTCGGCGTACTGACGCATCACATTCTGTCGCGCGGCGGCGTCGTCGGCGATTTTCACGGCGACGCGGCGATGGGCTTCTGGGGTTGGCCGCTGCCGCAACCGGACGCCGCAGCGCGAGCCTGTGCCGCGGCGCTCGCGATTCGCAAGGAATACGCCGCGGCCGCGCTCCAGCCGGAGCATTCGCTGGCTGATTTTCAGGTGGGCATCGGCCTGGCCACCGGGCGCGCCGTGGCGGGCAAGATCGGCACATTTGATCAGACCAAGGTGACGGTCTTCGGGCCCGTCGTGAACCTCGCGTCGCGCCTGGAGGGCATGACCAAATTGCTGCACGCGCCGATTCTGATGGACGGCCCCACGGCCGATGCGCTGCGCGCTTCAGTAGGTCCGGACGTCGCGAGGTTCCGTCGCTTGGCGCTCGTGCGGCCCTACGGATTGGAAACACCGGTGATGGTGACGGAATTGCTGCCGCCGGCAGCGGAGTACCCGCAACTTACCGACGCGCATCTCGCGGCCTACGAACGCGCGGTGGATGCGCTCTTGGCGGGTCGCTGGACGGAAGCCTTACAGCACCTTCAAGAGGTGCCGGCGCACGATCAGGCGAAAGACTTCCTGACCGTCTTCATCGGCCAGCACAATCGCATTCCGCCAGCCGATTGGGACGGAGTGATCGCGCTGAAGAGCAAGGGGTAAGGGCGAAGTGCGCACGCGGAAGAAATAAAGCGATGGGTGCCGCCGGCGGCTTGTCTGCCAGTGCGGTTTTAGTCTTGCCGGCTGTCCCAACTCCAGCACTGGCGGACAAGCCGCCAGTGGCACCCCACACCAAACTTTCTGCGGGTGTACTTAGTGATGAATGATGAATTGAGAGAGGTATACGTCGCTCAACATTCATCCTTCATCATTTCCTACTCGCCTGCCATGACTCGGTCGACCATGAACATGTTGTTGTCCGCGACGTTGAACAACGGGCGATAAGGGCCGTTGTTGCAGGGGGGACCGGTGCGGGGGCGGAACGGGTACCAGACCAGGTTCATCGTCATGCCAAAGGCCTCTTGATTCAGCCCGTCCTGGCCCGTGCCGTCTTGTGGGATGACGTAGTTCACGGCGCCATTGAGCGACCAGCGATTCGTGAGCGGGACGCGGAAGTCAGCGCCAACCAGCCCATTGCCGTCGCCAGTTCCGCCGCCCCAGATGCGTCCTTCGCCGCCGGACGGCATGCATTGCCGGAAGTAGAAGGCGTACATGTCCGTGGCTTCGTAGAGGATGCCCGTGTCGACGTCCTCTGTCGAATCGGAACTGCTCGTGATCCACGCGCCGACTTCACTGCCGCAGAAGGTGACGTAGCCCAATTCCGCGCGAACCTGGTTGAGCGAGACGTCGACGTAGTAGTCGTCTTCCAGCCAGTCGAACGCCACGCCAATTTGCCAGCCATGATTGTTCGGCGCTCGCGCAAAGATGGCGGCCGTGGCAAAGACCTGGTTGCGGTTGTCGTCGCTGCCGCCGTTGACGGCGTCGCCGGCAAAGTTACTTTGGACGCCCTGCGCACCGAGTTGAAAGCCGATGCCGCGGCAATGCGACAGGGGACCGCCCCAATTGACAGCCTCTTGGAATCCGAAATTTCCGTTCTGCCCCTGATCGAGCGGGCCTTTGAAGGAGTGCGGGCCAAAGGACAACGAAAGCTCATCCCACCAATTCCAGGGGCAGCCAATGTCCCAGCCGCCCCCAAACAAGCGGAAGTTACGCCATTGCTGACGCGCGTGCCAGCAGGGCCAGGAATCGTCGCAGACGTTGGGCGGACCGCATTCGCAGTAGTTGCCGACCTGCCCGCAATCGGGACAACTGGACATCCCGTCGTCGTAATACTCGCCCTCTTCGACGTACTCTTCCGGGCCGTATTGTTCCGTGATCTCGTAATCGAAGTCCGGCTGCACTCGCTGGACGCCGCGCGGCGCCGGGAGCTGCTCATAGCGCCCGGCGCCCGGGGCGATTTCGTTTTCCATGCGCGGCGGCGCCAGTGTTGGCGACCGTCGGCCGTTGTTCCGCGGCGCGGCGCGAGGCGCCACGGTTTGCGGCGCTGTCTCATATGAGGGCGCCACTTCGTAGACGGGTTCCTGTGCCGTTGCTCGAGGACTCAGCGTGGGCTGCGCCGCGGGGATTTCTTCGGCCGGGGCGGAGTCCTCAAAGGACGGCACGCCGGACTCGTCGTCGGCGAAGGGGGGCTCTAAAACTTCCTGTTGGTGCCGTGCTTGTCGCACACCGCCCTGCTGCGCCGTTCGCGCGACAGGCCCTGGTTGGCGCACCTTCGGGTGGACGCGCCAGGCCGGCGAGTAATTTGTCGTCCGCGCGGCGAACTGCCCCTGCTTGGCGTAGATTGAGCGGCTGGACTGCTGCGCAACCGCCGGGGCGGCCGCTCCGCTCAGCGCGCATCCTAAGAACAGGGCGACGGCAATTCTCGCGGGCGATGTCCGTTTACCGCACATAGCGACTCAACCTCGATCTGGTCACGACGCCTGGCCACGAGGGCGCAGCCTAGAGGCGATTGATCCAGCCAAAGTATCGGAATCGCTAAGGTTGGTTCTTTCGTTAAAGTCGAGATAATTAGAAAAGTTTGCGCAGCTTGCTTATTTTTACGTCGTTGGTCGCCGTTAAGCCCAGGGAAGGCCCTCGGAGACGTCACCATTGGCAGAACGTATGGGTGGCCTTCCCTGGGCTTGGAGAGAAAGTGAGCGATCGCCGATAGGTTAGCCAGCTAGCGCCTGGTCCAGGTCGTCCCGTAGATCGTCAAACGCTTCCAGCCCCACGCTGAGCCGGACGAGGCCGTCGGTGATGCCGTGGGCGAGGCGGTCTGCGCGGTCATAGCTGGCGTGGGACATCGTGGCGGGTTGCTCGATTAAGGATTCCGCCGCCCCGAGGCTGACCGCGAGTTGGAACAGCTTGGTACTCTCGCAGACGCGCTTGGCCGCGACGAGGTCTCCTTTGACTTCGATTGTAAGCATGCCGCCAAAGCCGCCTTGCATCTGACGCGCGGCAAGTTCATGTCCTGGATGGCTCGCCAAGCCCGGATAAAGTACGCGATTGACGCGCGGATGCCGGGACAAGTGCTCGGCAAGTTGCTGAGCGGTGCGGCAGTGTTCCCGCACGCGCAGGTCGAGCGTCTTGAGTCCACGCGAACAGAGGTGCGATTCCCACGGGCCCATCACCGCGCCGGTGGCGTTCTGCAAGAAGTAAAGCCGATCGAACAACTCCTGATCGCGCACCACGAGCACGCCGCCAGTCAGGTCACTGTGCCCGCCGATGTATTTGGTGGCGGAATGCATGACGATGTCGGCGCCTAACTCCAGCGGGCGCGTCAGCGCCGGCGTCGCGAAGGTGTTGTCGACTCCCAGCAGCGCGCCATGCCGGTGGGCGATCGCGGCGCACGCAGCAAGATCGGTGATCGACATCAGCGGGTTGCCGGGGCTCTCGATCCACAGCAATTTCACACCGGGCCGCATGGCCGCGGCAATTGCCGTGAGATCCGTCGAATCGACGAGCGCGATGCGCACCTGGTTGCGCGCCGTCACCTTGTGCAGCAACCGGTAAGTGCCGCCGTAGATATCGGCGCCAGCCACGATTTCATCGCCGGGCCCGAACAGCATCGACGCGCAATGCGTGGCCGCCATGCCGGTGGCGAAGGCCAACGCCTTGAGTCCGCCTTCCAATGAGGCGATTGTTGTCTCGAAGTTCTTCCGCGTCGGGTTGCCGGAGCGTGAGTAGTCGTATTCTCCCCACACTCCGGCCCCGGGTTGCGCGAACGTGCTGGCAACGTAAATCGGCGGCACGACGGCCCCCGTTGTGGGATCGCGTTCCTGGCCGATATGAATCGCGCGGGTACGGAAATGCATGGGAGAGTTTGAAGTTTTCGGGGAAGTGAGAAGTTTTCAGTGTTCAGTTTTCAGTGAGAGCGCACCAAGCGTACACCAGCCCGACGCGCCAGCGAGGGGGAGTAAACGCCGCGCGACGTTCGACGATTACTCCCCCTCGCTGGCGCGTCGGGCTGGTGTCGTTGTTTCGTTTATGGAATTAGCGATCAACACTTCGTTAAGAAACACTGAAAACTGAACACTGAAAACTTCAAACTTGTCCAAAAACTTCAAACCCGATCCAGCGCTTGCTTTAAATCCGCGATCAAGTCGTCCGTATTCTCGATGCCACAGGCCAGGCGGATCATGTTGTCGGGGATGCCGAAGCGTTGGCGGTCTTCGACGCTGCATTCGTAGTAGCTCATTACCAGCGGCTGTTCGATCAGCGATTCCACGCCGCCCAAGCTCGGCCCGATGCGCGGGATGCGGGCCGCGTCGACCACGCGGGCCGTGGCGCGCCAATCGGCGTCCTTGACCAAGAAAGTCACGAGGCCGCCAAAGCCGCGCATCGTCCGCTTCGCCACTTCGTGATACGGATGCGTAGGCAGGCCCGGGTAGAAGACGCGTTCGATCCGCGGGTGGTTCGCGAGAAACTGCGCCACCGCGAGTCCGTTCTGGTTGTGGCGTTCCATCCGTAGTTCGAAGGTTTTCAGGCCGCGGAGCAACAAGTAGATGTTGTGCGGGGAATTGATCGCGCCCATGATGCCGCGCAGTTTGCGGACCGGCTCCAACTGTTCTTTGCCGCCGACGAGCACGCCCGCGAGCAAATCGTTGTGCCCGGCGAGATACTTCGTCGCGGAGTGCAACACGTAGTCCACGCCTGCGGCGATTGGACGCAAGTTGTAGGGCGTGCCCAGCGTGGCGTCGATCAACGTCTTGACGCCGCACCGGCGACCGATCTCGGCGAAGCGTTCCAAATCGACGACGCTCAGGTGCGGGTTCGTCGGCGATTCGCTGACTAGTAACTTGGTGGCAGGCGTGATGGCGGCCTCCATCGCTTCGTAGTCGCAGGCTTTCACCTGGCGCGTGACGACGCCGAACCGCGCCAGGTGCTTGGTGCAGAACTCCCGGCTGCGATGGTAACACTCGTCAAAGAAAATCACCTCGTCGCCGGCGTTGAGCTTGGTCATCAGCAGGCCGACGATGGCCGCCATCCCGGACGCATAGAGCAGCGCATCTTCGCCGCCGTCGAGGGCCGCGAGTTTGCGCTCGACGATCTTCTCGCTGGGGTTGCCGTAGCGGCCGTACTCTTCCCGCGGCAGTTTCTGCTCGATGAAATCGATCACCGACTGCGTGTCGGGAAAGGTGTACGTCGAGGCGCAGAAAATGGGATCGGTGATGGCGTTTCCGGGCTTCAAGTGCGACTCGCCGGCATGCACCGCGAGGGTGGAAATGCCCAGTTGCTGGATAGAGTCGTCGTCCGGCAGATGGAGCTCATTCATGGCGGCGCTGGCCTTCCCTTTTCGCGGCGGTCACATCGAGGCGACGGGGCCTGCGGGGGCCGCGAAAACGAACGCGGCCGCAGTCCCCTCCTTTGCACGGCAGGACCACGGCCAAGCGGTTCCATGAATAATCGCCCGGGCAAAGTCCCCTAACGGAACCACGCAGCGGGGGCGATGGCTCTTTAGCAGTTGGTGGCTGCAAGCGGCCGCAAATCCCACGTGTGCCCCCAATGTAGTCCGGTGGAACATGGCTGACAAGCAGGCCAATGTCGTTTCAAGCCCAGGGAAGGCTAGTTGAGTCGTGGCTGATAGGGAGAACATCGAGGGCCTTCCCTGGGATTCGACTTGGCCGGCAAAGCAGAACTTCCAGTCCCAGGGAAGGCCGGCGCAATCGAGGGTGATGGAAAGGTTTTGAGGGGCCTTCCCTGGGCTTAACGAAGATCGCACTTTTTTTGCCGAAATGGCTGGCCAGGGACTAGTTCCTCGCGCCTGGAAATCGGTTACAATGTTTAGCTTCCGGCGGTACTGCCGCCGGCGATTTTCAGCAGCGATTCAAAGTGAAGGTAAGCAAATGGCCGAAGGCAGCATCAAGAAGTTGACGGACAAGGGTTTTGGTTTCATCAAGACGGAGAGCGGCGGCAAGGACTTGTTCTTCCACATGTCCAGCCTCGTCGACGTGCAATTCGACGACCTGCACGAAGGTCAGCGCGTGACCTACACCGAAGGTCAGGGGCCGAAGGGTCCGTGCGCGGAAAACGTCCGCCCCGCCTAGTTCGATTGCTCGTCCGACGTCGCGAATTCCAGCGAACGACTGGCTTGGCCCTGTGACAAATCCCCATCCGATGGGGATGGACTTCGTTCCGGTCCGGGCCTTGCCAACTTTTCTAACGGTTCCTGAGGGGCGTAACCCGCGTTTTTTCGCGGGCGGCCTTCGCTGCGCGCGCGCCGTTAACTCACTCGCCCATTTTTCCTGGTCGGCATTTCCCTTGAATCGGGAGTTCTCGTCGTAACCAAATCCACTTGCCCAGCCGATAGAGAAACAGACGGCTCGGCGCCAGGGGCGCTGCAGGCGTTCGGGTAGCGCGCTTGCCGCGCGGCGAATGGGGGATTTGAGCATGGGGCGACGGCGCTGGCTGCTGAACTTGGTCATGCCGTGCATGATCCTGCTGTCGGTCGGCATTGCCTTTGGCCAGGAGCTGCCGGACGCGATCCATGAGGACGCCGTCGTCGTCTCCGATGGCGACGTATCGCCGGAGCAGGACTACCTCGGCGTTCTCACCGGCAAATCGGCTCATCAAGTCGGTCCGGAGTATTGTTGGCGCGGGTCGGAATGGCTGCGCCCATTCGCGCCTTGTCCGCAGCGAGGTTGGAAAGCCAGCATCGAGATGCTGATCTTGTCTCGCTCGGACCCGAACGACTTGACGTTAGTGCGCGACGCGACGACCGGCGACGAACTGCTGAACGCCAGCGACCTCTCTTTCAGTGGTGAACTCGGTCCGAGGTTTCGCATTCAAGGTCCGCTCGGACGTCGCTGGGCGTTTGAATTCGGCATCTTCGGCGTCGACGGCTGGCGCGCGCAGGCGCTGATCCCGGGGCCGCAGTTGTTGCGACTATCGGGTCCGCCGGATGCGAATGAGTTCGCCTTGGCGACTTCGCCGTTGATTGACCAGCGCTCCACGCTGGGCAGCCAGGAATTCAATCTACGGCGCGAGGTCAACAATCGGCTCTCAGTCCTCGGCGGCTTTCGCTCCCTGCAACTCGAAGAATGGTTCAGCACGTCGACGTTTCTGACGCGCATTTATGAAGTGAGTACCGATAACCGCCTGTACGGCTTCCAATTGGGGGCTGACTGGCAGCTCGTGCGGAACAGCCGCATCGAGATTGCCGGATTCGTCCGCGCCGGAATTTTCAATAACGACGCCGTGGCGGAAACCGCCGACCCGAGCGGCATCTTTGCATTTGCGCCGCAGAATCAGTTGCTGTCGGCCAATGCCCAGCGAGCGGCGTTCGCGGGAGAAGCCGGCATCACCGGATCGATTCGCCTGTGGGATTTCGTCTGGCTGCGCGGCGGCTACCAGGTGCTGCACGTCGATTCCGTCGCTTTAACGCCGGACCAGTTGCCGCTCAACGAATTCGCCGTGATCAACGCTCCGTTGCAAGCACGTGCCGGCATCGACGCGAACGGAGACGTGTTCTATCACGGCGCGACCGCGGGCTTGGAAGTCCGTTGGTAGCGTCGCGTCTACCAAGGCAGTGAGAACGTCTTCACGTACGTCATGTACTTGATCGCCTCGATGACCCCTTCTTTGACACCGAGCCCGGAGTCTTTGACGCCGCCAAAGGGGGACGACTCGATGCGGAAGCCCGGGATCTGATTGATGTTCACGGTGCCGGTGCGGATGCGTTTGACGCATTCGAGCGCGGCGGCCATGTTGTTCGTCACCACGCCGGTAGAGAGGCCATACGCGGTGCCGTTGGCGAGTTGAATCGCGTCGTCCAGATCGCGAATGCGCAGAATCGGCGAGAGCGGCCCGAACGATTCCTGCACCACCATCTCAGCGTTACGCGGCACGTCGGCGATGACGGTCGGTTCCAATTGGGCGCCGCGCCGCGCGCCGCCCGCGAGGACCTTCGCGCCTTGCGCGACCGCTTTGTCGATGCGTTCTTCTAGCAGCTTCGCGGCCGGTTCGTCGATCACGGTGCCCACGCGGGTTTCCGGATCGGCCGGGTCGCCGCAGAGGTATTCCTTGGTCTTGGCAACGAATCGTTCCGTGAATTCGTCGGCGAGTTTTTCGTGAATCAGCAACCGCTTGACGGCTGTGCAACGCTGGCCGGAATTACGGTAGCTGCCCTCGGCGCCGAGCGTGACGGCTAAGTCCAGGTCGGCGTCGTCGAGCACGATCAACGGGGAGTTGCCGCCCAATTCCAGGCAGAGCTTCTTGTAGCCGGCGATCGAGGCGATTCGTTTGCCAATCTTGACGCTGCCGGTGAAGGTGACCAGTTCGACGCGCTCGTCGCAAATCAGCGGTTCAATCACATCCTCGATGCCGCCGACGAAGACGCTCAGCATCCAGCCGGGCAGGCCAGCCTCGTAGAGCAGTTCCGCGAAGCGAATTGCCGTGAGCGGCGTCTTTTCCGAAGGCTTGAGCAACATCGGCGCGCCGGCCGCGATCGCCGGCGCCAGCTTGTGCGCGACTTGATTCAGCGGGTGATTGAACGGCGTGATGGCGGCGACCAAGCGCAGCGGTTCACGGAGCGTAAAGATCTTGCGATTCTTCCCTTGCGGTGAGACGTCGCAGGAAAAAATCTGCCCGTCGTCGCGGAGGGCCTCCATCGAAGCGAACTGCAACACGTCCTGCGCGCGGCCGACTTCGTAGGTCGTCTCACGCATGCAAAGCCCGGATTCGAGGCGGATCAGGTCGGCGAATTCGTCACGGCGCTCCAGCAACATCCGCCGCGCGCGGTCGAGGATCTCGTAGCGCTGGTAACGGCTGAGCGGCTCGCCGCCTTGGAGCGTTTTCGAGATGGCGGTTTCCAACTCGTGCGGCCCGATCGTGGCCACTGTGCCGATGACTTCGTCCGTGTAGGGATAACGCACTTCCAGCTTGCGGCCCTTCGCGTACGGTTGGCCGGCAATGTAACTGGGCAGATCCAAGGCCTCGAGCGTTTGTTCCGTCATCCTTCGATTCCGTTGCAGGTGAAGTCAAAAATATCGAAATTGCGCGGATCGCCGGCGGCTTTCGCGCGATACTCGGGCTTGAGCGGCGCGGAGAGTACCATCGGGACAAGCTCCTCGTAGCGCCCGCCGTGCGAGCGGAGCTGCGCCTTGAGCGCCGACAGATCGTGATGTTCCGGCGTGCGGCCTAGCACGACGTCGCGAGCGCTCATCACGAAGAAATCGCCGATTCGATCGGCCGGCAGTTCCAACTTGAGCGCCGCTAAGCGGCGATCGTAGACCTCGGTGACGCCCGGTTGTTCCCAGAGCCAGCGCTCGACCGGAGCGGGATCGGCGCCATGCGACAGATGGACGACGACCGCGCTGCCGAGCGCGCCGTGATGTACGACATACGGATCGGTGATCGGGCAGACTACGCGGTAGCCGCCACCGAATTGCTTGTTCAGCGCGGACTCTAGGAAGATCACGTTCGGCTTGCCGTCGGCGTCGGTCTTGGCGTTCATGCCGTGATCGGCCGTGGCACCGACAATTGCGCCGAGTTCCAACATGTGACCAATCTGAGCGTCGATGCCGGCGTAGAACTCGAGCGACTCGCGGGCTTCCGGCGCGTACTTATGCTGCATGTAGTCGGTGAGCGACAAGTAAAGGAAATCTGATCGCTCGGCGGCGATCAACGCCACGCCGGCGCGGAGCACGTACAGACTGGCCTCGCCGCTGTAGATCTCGGGCGTCGGCGCACCGACGAGTTGTTCCACGTCGTCGATGCCATGCGTTTCGAGCTTGGCCTGATTTGCCTTTTCCGAGGAGAAGGCGATGCCCCGCATTTTGTGCGAGAGAATGTCGCGCAGCTTTTCTTTCGCGGTGACCATCGCCACTTTGCGACCGGCGTTCGCGGCGGCGGCCAGAATTGTCGGAGCGCGGAGGTACTTCGACGAGTTCATCATCACTTCCTCGCCGGTTTCCGGGTCGAGAAAGTAATTGCCGGCGATGCCGGTGCCCGAGGGAGGCAACCCGGTGCAGATCGCGGCGTTGTTCACATTCGTAAACGACGGCAACGCCCCGCGCACGAACCCGCGGTAACCATCCCGCGCCAGCCGCGCCACATGCGGCATCTTTCCATGGGCGATCGACGTGGAGAGGTACTCGTCCCCACAACCGTCGATGCAGATCACGACGACTGGCCGCCCAGGCGGAGCATAGTTCCGCCCATTCACCGCAAAGGGAACGGAAGCAATCGTTTCAGCCACTTAACGCCTCTTCTCGAAAATCGTTCTGTTCGTTTTTCACCACGGAGTCACGGAGGACACGGAGGGGGAGCGGGGATGTCGAAGCTCGAAATCCGAATGTCGAATTAAGCTCGATTGACGAATGATTGAATGTTGCTCCGAGGTGAAATCCTCTCACACGCCTGCCGCGGAGGATTCCCTTGCCCCGTAGTACGTCTCGTACACGCGTTGGGCGGCGACGCCCGCCGTTTGCCAGTCCCACTTGGTTTCCGTGAAGCGATCCGGGCTCAGGCTGCTCACATATTCCGATGGCTGTTTTTCGAACATCGCCTCGACCAGCAGTTGCCCCAGGCCGGGCGAGCCGGAGATGCCGTGGGCGTTGCAGCCGCCGGCCATGACAAAGCCTGGCACCCGGCAACTTGGGCCGAGGATGAAGCGGCCGTCGGGCGTGAATGTCGGCCAACCGCGTCCGACGCGGTCCATTTTCACTTCCGAAGTGCCCGGCAACAGTCCGGTGAAGTCCTGCGCGAACTGCTTGAGCACCAGCCAGTCCGGTTCAACTGGCGGCGGCGCACCGGGCAAATCGTAGGAGCGCGGATCGGTGCGCAGGGCTTTCGTTTCCCAGCCGCCGAGCAGCAGTCGATCGTGTTCGCAGCGGCCGTAAAGTCCTGTGTCCGGCACGCGGAAGCAGGGCAGATCAGGTCGCAGGCCGGGCATCGGCACCGAAATGAAGTACTCGTGACGCACGGGCACGATCGGCAATTCAATCCCCGCGAGCTTGGCAATGTGATAGGCATGCGCGCCGGCGGCATTGATGACCGTCTTGCAGGCGATGCGCCCTTGATTTGTGCGGACGCCGTCGATGCGTCCATTCACCAAGTCGAAGCCTTCGACCGCAACGTCGGTTGCGAACTTTGCGCCGGACTTTTCAGCGTGATGGCGATACGTGTTCACCACGTCCTTGGGACGCATGTAGCCGTCGGTCGGGCACCAGAGGATTGCTTCAGCGCGGCGAAAGTCGATCGCCGGCCAAAGCTTCGACGCTTCCGCGCGATCGAGTAATTCGGTTTCGAGTTTGGCCTCATCGGCCACTGTCTTCAGTTCGCGAAAGCGTGCGGCGTTCGCGGCGGATTCCGCGATGCGGATGCTTCCCACGGCGTGCCAGTCGGGTCGGACGTCGGCGTCGCGCTGCAATTGTGCGAAGGTTTTTGCGGAGACCATCGCCAATCGCGTGCGCTCCGCCGTATCGCGCACCTGGCCGCAGAGCCCGGCGCCTTGCGCCGTCGTCACTTCGCCCAGCCCAGACTGCTTTTCAATGAGCAGCACGTCGCGCTGCCCGGCATGCGTGAGTGCGTAGGCCATCGCGCAGCCGACCGCGCCGCCGCCGACGATTACGATTTCCGCATCATTTAGGCTCAATCAACCGCTCCCGGCGTTTTGCCTGCCCAATCGCCTAGTACATCTAAGTACCATTTCAGGAAACCCATCACGTTGTATTCTTTGACCGGCGAGAGCGGGCCTGGCTGGTAGCCGCTACTGGTGACGCCGCGCTGGGCCAGTTCGCAGAGTTCCCAATCTTGCTCGGATGTCAGTTGCCAGAACGGCATGATTTCGTCCAGGCGGTAGTCGACGCCTTCTTTCGCGTCGCGATCGACGAGCCAGATCACGCGGGCTTCCGTGGCGAAATGTCCGAGCGGCGTCAAACGGGTGCTGACGCCGTGATCGCAACTGGAGTGATTCCAGAAGTTCGGCAGCGTGCGCATCCGCAGCGTGCCAACGTCGGGCGCTTGGTAATCGCCCATCAGCGGCGCGACCTGGCGGCCGTCCATCGTTTCGCTCACATAGCCGTCGACCAATGGCGTGCGATTCGCCGCGAACCAGATCTTGTTCGCGGCGTCCGGGAAAACGCACATGCCGGTCGCGGTGTGCGTCGCGGCGAGCCCTTGCGCGGCCCAGCGGTCTTCTTGCTTCGCCGTTGCGGACGTGATGGCGGTGCGGACGCGTTGCGTGGTGTCGTCGGCGTTGAAGTGGTCGAAGTTCGCCTTAATGTATTGCGGGTGATTCGCGTTGCAGTGGTAGCACTCGCGATTATTTTCCCAGACGAGCTTCCAATTGGCCGGAATCGTGTAGTCGACGATCTTCGCCACCTTCGCCCGGTCGAAACCTTGCGGCGCGAGCTGCGGCGCCATTTCCGCCCGGGCGGCGTCGAAGGGGATCGGCTCCTCGGCGAGTGAGACAAAGATCAATCCGCCGACCTCCTCGAGCTGGACCGGCTTCAAGCGGTACTGCGATTTATCGAAGTCCTCCCCCATCCCACGGCAGGCGAGCAATTGACCGTCGCGGCCGTAGGTCCACTGGTGATACGGGCACACGATCCGTCCGACATGCCCGGCCGGTTCCTGGCAGAGTGTGCTGCCGCGATGCCGGCAGACATTGTGCGTCGCGCGGATGTGTCCTTCGTCGTCGCGGAGGATGAGGATCTCGTCGCCGGCGACCTTGTAAACGAAGTAGTCGCCGGGCTCGGCAACCTGGCAGGTGTGCCCCGCGAACAACCAGCCGGAACGCCAAAAGGCGTTCAACTCGGCCTGGTAGACGGCCTCGTCCGCGTAGAAACACCGGTCGAGCGTCCGTCCAGACTTGTGTTCGCCAACTTTCGTGGCGATGCGTTGGCGATGAAGCGGCTCGAGTAGGCGCATAGCGAACGGCGAGGGCAAACGTCAGGAAGGGGCGACACCGCCCCTATTGTAATCCTTCAGCTTATTTCCGCGCAGTCTCGCCACAAGCCGCAATCGCGCAGCCAGGGCGGAGGAGTGCGCAGAGTCAGCACATCGCCTCCTTTCGCGGTACGCAAGGCGACTGTGGCTGGGCTTGGCGCAGAGACGTATCGCCGTAAACTACTTGGCTACCTTGAGTTGTGGACGCCATGGGCGTGTTGCGACACAAGGGGGGAGGAATTTGACCGTAGTTTTACACTTGCTGGACTGGCACGTGACACTTCGATTTCGGTCAGCTTCTAGAATCTGTCGAAGTCGAATGGACAGACCTGCTGGAGCCAAGTCAGATGAGCATTGTTACCCGCAGCCCGGGCCGGACGAAAACCAAGGAATCTTCGCCCCAGATCGAGGGCGCGACGGACGTGGAAGATCGGAGCTATTCGCCTCCAGCGACCACGATCGAGGAAGACCAAGCGTTTGCCGCGCTGGAAAAGGATCGCTGGTCGCGCGGGCTCGATTGGGTGAACGCCATTTGGATTGGCTTCGTTCATGTCGGTGCGTTGGTCGCGCTGTATCCCTACTTCTTTAGTTGGAAGGGCTTCGGCCTGGCCGTGGCCTTGTACTGGGTCACCGGCAGCTTGGGCATCTGCCTGGGCTTTCATCGCTATCTCACGCACGGCGGTTTCTCGACTTACCGGCCAGTGCGTTGGTTCTTCGGGCTGATTGGCGGTCTGGCGGGCGAAGGCCCCGCGCTGAATTGGGTCGCCGTGCATCGCAAGCACCATGCGCATAGCGATCAGGCCGGCGACCCGCATTCGCCGCACGACGGCGCCTGGTGGAGCCACATGCTGTGGCTGATGCCTAACAACGGCAGCAACTACTACAAGGAAATGCATCGCCGCTATGCACCGGACTTGCTCAAGGACCCGGTGATGCGGTTCCTCGACGCCACGTTCCTGCTCTGGCACTGGCTGCTGGGCTGTGGGTTGTTCGCGATCGGTTACTTCGGCTGGGATTTTCAGACCGGCTGCTCGTTCGTCGCCTGGGGCATGTTCGTGCGGATGTGCTTTGTGATGCATGTGACGTGGCTGGTGAATTCGGCCACGCACATCTGGGGCTACACGAACTACAAGACCACGGACGACAGCAAAAACCTCTGGTGGGTGGGTTTGTTGGCGTTCGGCGAAGGCTGGCACAACAATCACCACGCCTTCCAACGCATGGCCCGTCACGGCCACAAGTGGTGGGAGATCGACGTGACGTATTACGCGATTGTGGCGCTGGAGAAGGTCGGCCTGGCCTGGAACGTGGTCCACGACGTGCCGCAGCGGAAGCGGGCGGCGGGGGAGTGAGGGTGGAGAGGAGCAAAGGAGTTATGGCGTAGGTGGGCAGTCTGATGTCGCAGCGATTGCATCAGCCCCGGAGGGGCGACAGACAATAGCCAGGGGTGAAGCGCAGCGCAACCCCTGGAAACGGACGCAATAAGGTTTGAGCCCCAACGGGGCGACACTGTGGAGACCAGTGTCGCCCCGTTGGGGCTCATTTGATTTGTTGGCGAACGTTTCCAGGCGTTGGCACGCCTGGCTATTATCTGCCGCCCCTCCGGGGCTGATGCATTCGCTGCGACGCAATCCATTACTCCTGCTCCTGCTCCTGCTCCTGCTCCTGCTCCTGCTCCTACTCCTACTCCTACTCCTACTCCTACTCCTACTCCTACTCCTACTCCTACTCCTACTCCTACTCCTACTCCTACTCCTACTCCT